>CAZQHA010000308.1:0-5729 GCA_964592795.1 uncultured Planctomycetaceae bacterium
GCGAGCGCGTCGAGCTCACCCGCCAATCGCTCGGCGCGCTCCGCGCCGAGCCAGCCGGTCGCATCCGGACCGCCTTCGGCCCCGGCCGCGCGCGCGAGGCGCGCGAGCTCGCGCGCGGCCTCCGACGCGTCGAACGACGCGCGACCGGCGCGAGCCAGCTCGCAGAGCAGCTGATCGAACAGATGGCCGAGCAGCTCGTGCGCGACGAATCCCGGATCGATGTGCCGCTCGACGTGGAGGAAGTCGTCGAACGCGGTGTGGTATTGGCCGCCGGACGCGCCGCCGAATCCGACCTCGATCATCGGCAGGTTCAGGTGGTGCACGAACGCGGCGAAGTCCGAGCCCGATCCGGGGAGCGAGAAGCGCGGACCGTTCTCGCCGGCCGCTTCGAGCCACTCATCCCACAAGCTCGCGGGCGTCGGGCCGTCCTTGCGCGGAGCGGCGGGCAACGCGCGCAGCACGCGCTCCAGCGTGCCGAGCAGTCCCGGCGAGCCCGTCGCGCCGCGGAACTTCGTGCCGTGCACGCCGACGTCCGCGTTGACGTACGCGATGCAGCGCTGTCGCAGGAGCTCGGCGTTGGCCTCGGCCCACTCGGTGCTCCCGATCAGGCCGAACTCCTCCGCGTCCCAGAAGCACAGCGCGATCGTGCTCGCGGGCTTCCAGCCGCTCTGCGCGCGCTCGCCGAGGTGCGCCGCGGCGCGCAGCAGAGCGACCGTGCCGGCGCCGTCGTCGTTCGCGCCGCGCACCCACGCGTCGCGGTGCGCGCCGGCGATCACGAGATCGTCGCTCTCGCCGCGCAGGCGTCCGATGACGCTGACGATCGTGCGCAGCTCGCGCGGCATCTCGAGCGCGAGCCGCACTTGCGCGGGACCCGGGCCGATCTTCTGCGGCTTGACGTTCCCGTCGGCATCCTGCACATCGACCTCGGCGAGGCGCGCGAGCAAGAGCTGCGCTTCGCGCGAGCCGATCGGCAAGCACGGGATGCGCGGCAGAGACGCCGCGAGCTCTTCGCCCGCGATGCGAGGCGCGTCCGGAACGCCAGGCTTCGGCGAGGGAAACCCCGGCGTCGACGGATCGCCGGGAATGCGGCCCATCGGCGAGATCGAGCCGCGCTGCGCCTCCCAATCGGGCTTCCACGCGCCCTTGGGCCACGTGTCGCCGCGTCCCTTCCCGTCGCTCGACGCGTCATCGAAGAGCAGGACGCCCGCGCAGCCGTGCTGCGCCGCGAGGTCGACCTTGACGCCGCGGTAGCACCGGCCGTAGCGCACCAGCGCGATCGCGCCGCGCACGTCGACTCCGAGCGACTTCAACCGCTCGAAGTCGGAGCGCAAGCCGTATCCGGCGTCGACGACGAGCGCGCGCACGGTGCCGCTCGCGGACCACGCGTTGTACTTCGGCACGTCGCCGGGCGGACGCGCGTCGGGGTCGAAGCGCTCGATGCGCTCGGCGAGCGGCGACTCGCTCCACGCGTCGGCGTAGATCGCGATCTCGACGCGCCTCGGATACGAGAGGAGCACTTCGCGCTCGTCGAGCTCGACCTCGAAGCCGGCCCGCTCGAGGTGCCGGCTCACCGTGCGCGCGCCGATCTTGGAGCCGCTCGTGCCGGCGAGGCGCTGCGATTCGCACAGCTCGAGGAGGAGCGCGCGAGAGGCCGGCGAGTCGCCGTTCGCAGTCCCGGCGAGCGCCGCCGCCGGGGCGGAAGCGAGCGCGAGCACGGCCATCACGGCAGGGACGTTCGAGGGCATGATGCGCCACAGGATAGAGTGTGCCGCGCCCTTTCGCGCGGACGTGAGACCGTGCGCGGCGTGCAAGGACTGTGAAATCAGCCCCTTCGCGCTAGGCTTCTCCCGCTCGCGCCATGCCGGATCCGCTTTTCCTGTTCGACGCCGTCGTGTTCGACCTCGACGGCACGCTGGTCGCGACCGACCAGTTCTGGGTGGATGCGGCACGCGCGGGCGCGAAGCGCGCGTTCGGCGAGCTCAAGCTCGACCGCGAGATGCCCAGCGCCGAGCAGTGGATGATGGTGGTCGGTCTGCCGCTCGCGGTCGGGTTCGAGCGGCTCTTCCCCGACCTCTCTCCCGAGCAACGCGCGCGGGTGCTCGCGCGCTGCGTCGAGGAGGAGAATCGCGCGTTGCGCGCCGGACGCGCGGCGCTGATGCCCGGCGCGGCCGAGACGTTGGCCGAGCTGCGCCAGCGCGGCGTCCGATTGGGAGTCGCGAGCAACTGCGGTCAGAGCTACCTCGACACGGTGATGAACGAGCTCGGGCTCGCGCGGTACATCGAAGCCGCGCGCTGTCTCGACTCGCCGCGCGTGCAATCCAAGGGCGGGATGGTCGCGGATCTCCTCGAGACCTTTCAAACGCGCGCCGCCGTGATGGTCGGCGACCGATTGAGCGACCGCGACGCGGCGTGGGAGAACGGCTTGCCGCACGTCCACGTGACGCGCGGGTTCGCGCGCTACGCCGCGGGCACCGCGGCGGGCGGGGAGGACGTTCCGGCCGAGGCGGTGATCGACGATCTCTCGGAGCTCGCGCCGCGCCTCTCGCGGCGCGGAGCGTGGATCGAGAGCACGCTCGATCGCCTCGGCTACTTCGCGAAGGACCGGCCGCGCACGATCGGGATCACCGGACACTCGGGCAGCGGCAAGACGCTGTTCGCGCGCGACGTCGCGCGCGTGCTCGCGCGGCGCGACGTGCCGGCCGCGGTCGTCGCGCTCGACGACTTCGCGCGTCCGCTGGCGCCGTCCGCGGACCTGAGCGCGACCACGTTCCTGCCGCCCGACCGGCCGCTCGACCACCTCGGCAGCACGTTCGACGCCGACGAGCTCGTGCAGCGCGTGATCGAGCCGCACAACCGGCGCGAGGCCGTCGATTGGACGCGCGGCGCGAAGCGCATCACCGTGCCGGCGGATTCGGTGCTCGTGCTGCAGGGGCCGTTCCTGTTGCACCCGAGGCTGCGGCCGCTGCTCGCGAAGGTCATTCACCTCGAAGTGTCGGACACGCAGAGCCTGCGCCGTGTCGCCGGCCGCGACGCGCGCGCTTCAGGTCCCGAGACCTTGCTCCGCATCCGCCGACACGCATTGCCGTCGCAGCGCGCGTTCGACGAAGCGCGCAATCCGCGCGAGCTCGCCGACGTCGTGCTCGACGCGGAGAACGCGCTCGGGCCGGATTAGGGCGTCCAGACGATCGTCAATCCGTTCGTCTGATTCGAGTTCGACGCCGGCGGGGGAGCGCACGGCGGATTCGCTTGGCGATACCACACTTGGTAGTGGCGTGTGCCGCCCGACGGCGGAATCGCTCCCTTGACGGAGAGCGCCGAGTCGCCGATCGACGGATAGCTCGACGTGCCGTTCACGAGCGGCCTCTGACCGACGCGAATCAGCGTGGCGCCCAGGCACAGGATCCCGTAGCCGAACGGATGCGCGGCTCGCTCCGTCGCTTGGAAGTACCACGACTGCGCTCCGGACATCGAGATCGCGCGCAGCACGAGCGTGTCGCCCGAAACGCTCGGCACACCGGTCGCGGCAAGCCGGGCGCCGGTCGGAAAGACCACGTTCGCGCACCCGCGGCCGAAGATGCCCTCGTTGTTGCACGGGCACGTCACGCCGGATCCATCTCCGGAGCAATACACGGTCCCCGTCGCGGAGGAATCGTTGAGCTTCACGAGCTGCATGCCGCTCAATCCCTGCGTCGCGTCGGAGTCGAAGGTGATCGTGAGCGTCGAGTTCGACTGCGTCGCCGAGACGACGACGTCTCCATGGCTCCAGCCGGCGAACGAACCGGGGAAGGGGATCTGCTGCGGCAAGAGCACGGTCGCGTCCGTGCCCAGCGGCGGCGAGACGTCGATCGTCGCGTTCACGACGCCTCCGCCGTTCGCCTTGGGATAGAGGAGGAGTCGGAAATCGCCCGCCGGCAGTCTCGTGATCGTCACGATCGTCGGCGCCGCGCAGTCACCGTAGAACCAATCGTCGAGCAGCGCCTCGTCGTCGCCGGAGGTCGTCGGAAAGACCTCGCCGGCGCCGTCGTTCAGCCCGCAGCCGCTCGCCGAGAAGCGCAGCGCCGTCGTGTGCGCGTGCACGTTCTCGAGCACGACGTTCGACGCGGGGATGCCGACCTCGTTCCAGTGTCCGGCGCTGCCCCGCCGCCGCGGCGTAGCTCGAGCTCGGGCGTGAGCCAGCTCCGAAATCGACGTAGACGTTCACGTTCTGCGCGAACGTCGGTGCGCAGAGCAGCACGAGCCCCGCCGCGCGACCGGGCGTCACGAGGACGGCGAACTCCTCTCGGTCGCGGCTCGTGCTTGGGTCATGTCATGGAGTCCAGACGATCGTCAATCCGTTCGTCCGATTCGTGTTCGTCGTCGGCGTCGGCGAGCACGGCGGATTCGCTTGGCGATACGACACTTGGTAGTGCCGCGTCCCACCCGCCGGCGGAATCGCTCCTTTCACCGAGATCGGGAAGTCGACTCCCGACGGGTTCGTCGACGCGCCGTTCGTCAGCGCCTTCTGGCCGATCCGCAGGAGCGAGCCTCCGACGCAGAGGATCCCGTACCCGAGCGGGTCTTGAGCCTGCGCCGTGGCTTGGAAGTACCACGAGAACGCGCCTGACATCTGCGTCGCGCTGAGCACCAGCGTATCCGCCGAAACGCTCGCCGTTCCCGATGCGGTGAGCCGCGCGCCTTGCGGATAGATCAGGTTGCCGCAGCCGTGACCGAACGGGCCGTCGTTGAAGCACGGGCACGCCGCACCGGATCCATCGCCGAAGCAATACGCCGTGCCGGTCGCCGAGGGCTCCTCGAATAAGACGAGCTGCATCCCCGCCAGGCCCGACGAGACCTCCGAGCTGTAGCTGATGATCAGCTGGGTGTCGTCCACGAGCGCATGGAGGACCTTGAAGAAGTGCGGCCATGATTCGATCGATCCCGTGAACTCGCCCGTCGCGCTCATGGAGAACCCCGCGCCGCCACCGACGATCCCCGGCGCAGTGATCGATACGCTGCCCGCGATGAATCCCCCCGGTCCGCCTTTCGGATAGATGCGGAGCTCGTAGCTCCCCGCGTTCAGGCCGGTGACTCGTATCTGTTCGTTGGAGAACGCGCAGTCGCCGTAGAACCAGTCGTCGAGCAATGCGCCGTCGTCACCGTTCGTGCTCGGGAAGTCCTCGAACGCTTGGTCGCAGCCGCTGGCGGTGAAGAGGAGCCCCGTGGCCTCGCCTTGAAGCCCGATCAGAGGAACGTTCGTGCTCGGCATGTGGCTCGCGTTCCACATACCCGGAATGCCCGCCGCCGCGCCGTAGGTGACGAACGGCGGGGTGTCGCCGAAGTCGATGTAGACGCTCTGCGCGAGCGCCGCCGGCGCGAGGAGCCCGATGCACACCGCACGGATACCGACACGACGAGAATGCTTCATGGTTGGGTGGGCCTTCCGGTGGGTCCAGTGGGTCGAGTCTCTCGCGACGGGAGGGCTGCCTTGAACTCAATGCGCGGCGGGGGCCGAGTGTTGGGTTCCGCGTCCGAATTCTCGCATGCCCGGCCCGAAGCGTCGCGGCCGGTTTGCCCCCGGCGCGTCGCGCCTCGCGCCATGGGGCCAGCGTGCAGAATGCGGCCGCACTCCGATACCAAACCTGATACGCGCGCTTCCCTACCGCCGACCGGGATCCTCCCGCGCACCGAGTTCGACGACGGTCGAGGTGCATGGGGACCCTCCTGGAAGCTTCGGGCTCGGACGGAACGGA
>CAZQHA010000309.1:0-5645 GCA_964592795.1 uncultured Planctomycetaceae bacterium
CAGCCGATCGGCGCCCGGATCCGCGAGCGGAAAGCCCTTCAGCGACTCCGCGGTCAGTTCGCCATTGCCCCACAGGTAGCAGATGACGCGCAGCTCGAGCTGCCCCGTGCGCCGCATCTCCTTGAGCAGCTCGAACGTCGCGGGGCGCGTGCCCATGTCGTGGACCGCGGTCAAGCCGAGCGCGAGCAGCGCCTCCTGCGCGCGCAGCATCCGCTTCATGCGCACCGCGACGTCGTCGAGCGGAATCAGCTTCTCGACGAGCTGCATCGCCTCGTCGAGCAGGACGCCGCTCGCGAGCCCTTCCTCGTCGACCACGACGCGGCCGCCGGGGATCTTGAGTTCGCGGTCGATCACGCCGTCGAGCTTCGCCGCCGTGAGCGCGGGCTTGTTGACGAGCGCCGCGTGCCCGTCGACGCGCAACAGGAACACCGGATGCTTCGGCACCGCCGACGTCAGGAGCATGTGGTGCGGCATCGCCTTGTCCGCCCACTGGTTCTGGTCCCAGCCGCGACCGACCACCCACGTGCCTTCCTTCTGGCGCGAGGCGGCTTGCTTCACCCGCTCGATCAACGCGGCGTACGACGCGCACCCGCGCAGGTCGAGCGACTCGAGGGCGCTCGCGAGCGACTCGAGATGCCCGTGCGCGTCCTGGAGTCCGGGAACGGCCGTCCCTTGCATCAAGTCGACGCGTTGCGCGCTCGCCGCTTCGGGGAGCCGCTCGAGCTCGCCGGGGTTTCCCGTCGCGATCACGCGGCCGCCGCGGACGAGCAGCGCGGTCACCACCGTGTTCTGCTCGTCGTTGAGGTAGATCTTCCCGTTGTGGAAGAGCTTGACCTCCTCGCCGGCGCACGGCACGGCCGCGAGCAGCACAGGCGCCGCGAGCGCGAATGCGACGCGAGCGGTGGTTCGTAGGGTGGGGAGCATTCGCGGAGCTCGGAGAGGGTCCTCCATCGCGGTCGGCGCTGCAAGAGCGCGTCGCGTCAAACCCGGGCGAGCCTGCGATCGCTTTTCGGATTGCTAGACTGCGCGGATGAAACCTCTCGCGGGTCGGCGCGCGCTCGTCACCGGCGCATCGGTCGGCATCGGGAAAGCCACGGCCCTGCGGCTCTTCGAGATGGGCGCGCAGCTGACGCTGCTCGCACGACGCAAGGACCGGCTCGAAGCGGTGGCTCGCGACGCTCCCGGGTCCGAGATCGTCGCCGCCGACGTTCGCGACGCCGAACGCCTCGCGCGCGAGCTGTCGGGAAAAGAGTTCGACGTCGTCGTCGCCAACGCGGGCCTCGCGATCGGAGTCGACAAGCTCCCCGGTGGATCGCCCGCCGAGTGGAGCACCGTGCTCGACACGAACGTCAAGGGCGTGCTCCACGTGCTCGCCGCGGTGCTGCCGCGCATGGTCGCGCGCGGCCGCGGCGACGTCGTGATGCTCGGGAGCGTCGCCGGACGTCAGGTGTATCCCGGAGGCGCCGTCTACTGCGCGTCGAAGCACGCGGTGCGCGCGATCTACGAGGGCCTGCGGCTGGACCTGGCCGGCAGCGGACTGCGGTTCACGACGATCGATCCGGGGCTCGTCGGCGGCACCGAGTTCAGCGACGTGCGCATGCGCGGCGACAAGGAGCGCGCGCGGGCCGTCTACGCGGGGCTCGAGCCGCTGCGGCCCGAGGACGTCGCCGACGCGATCGCCTGGGCGATCACCCGCCCGCCGCACGTCAACGTCGGCGAGATCGTGATGTGGGCTTCGGCCCAGGCCAGCACGACGGTCGTGACGCGCAAGGAGAACGCCGCACAGCGCCGCGGGTAGACTGTCGCGCGCTTTTTTCGAAGAGGACCGGACGAGGACAGGCGAGACGATGAGTCCCAAGGACAAGGATCCGCTGTCGGCGGAGATCGATGCGGCGCTCGAGGGCGTCAATCTGCAGGAGATCGGCGCCACCACCGGCGCCGGCGGGAAGACCGGAGCCGCCGGCTCGAAGCTCAAGCGCGGCACGATCGTGGGGCTCTCGGGCAAGGACGTGTTCGTCGAGCTCGGCCCGCGCGTGCAAGGCGTGATCTCGATCTCCGAGTTCGAGAAGACGCCCGCCGTCGGCGAGGTGTACGAGTTCAGCCTGCACGGACGCGAGGACGACCTGTGGGTGCTCTCGCGCAAGGAAGCGCAGCTCGTCGCCGCGTGGGACGACATCACGCCCGGCGCGCTCGTCAAGGCGCGCGTCACGGGCCAGAACACGGGCGGACTCGAGCTCAAGGTCGGACCGCTGCCGGCGTTCATGCCCGCGTCGCAAGTTGGCCTGACGCACGAAGCCAACCTGTCGAGCTATCTCCTGCAGACGCTCGTGTGCCAGGTCCTCGAGGTCGACGCGGATCGCAAGCGCATCCTGCTCTCGCGGCGCGCGGTGCTCGAGAAGGAGCGCGACGAGGAGCTGCGCGAGGCGATCGGCAAGTTCGCGAGCGGCCAAGTCGTGCGCGGCAAGGTGACGCGCGTCGAGCCGTTCGGCGCGTTCGTCGCGCTGGGCGGCGGCGTCGAGGGGCTCGTGCACGTGTCGAACCTCTCGCGCCGGCGGATCGAGAACGCGAAGGACTTCGTCCAGCCCGGACAGGAAGTCGAGGTCCAGATCCTCGAGATCAAGGACGGCGGCAAGAAGGTCGGCTTGGGCATGAAGCAGCTCGAAGCGGATCCCTGGCAAGACGCGGCGACGCGCTTCGCGCCCGACAGCGTCGTCAGCGGGCGCGTCACGCGGCTCACCGAGTTCGGCGCCTTCGTCGAGATCGCGCCGGGCCTCGAGGGCCTGATCCACCTCTCGCAGCTCGCGAAGGAGCGCGTCCGCCGCGCCAGCGACGTGCTCAAGGCCGGACAGGAAGTGTCGGTGCGCGTGATCTCCGTGGAGCCCGGTCGCGAGCGCATGTCGCTCTCGCGCCTCGACGCGCGCGGCGCGGTGATCGGCTCCGAGGAAGCCGTCGACGCGTCGGTGATCGACGAGGCGTTGCAGAAGACGCAGAAGCCACCGACCGGCACGAACCTCGGCAACCTGTTTCGCCGCGCGATGAGCGATCCGAAGAAGCCGGGCCCCGGCCCGGCCTAGCCGATCACAGCGCGTCGTCGACGACGCTCGGGAACATCCACACGAACTCCGAGGCGGGGAACGAGTGGATCTGCACGCTCGCGCGGGCTACCCACCACTCGCCGCCGGGCTCCTGGGTGAGCGCGGGGAGCGAGCCGGCGCGCACGCCCTGACAGCTCGCGGACCGAACCTCGATCTTCGACGCGCTGCCGCCCAGGCCGGTCATGAGCGAGCTCGCGATGAAGCTCGCGACCTCGAGCAGCGCGTCCTTCGTCACGCCGTCGACGTTCGCCGAAGCGCGCTGCGACTCGACGACCTCGTCGGGGAGCATGAGGAACAGCCCCGCGAGCGACAGCGCGTCGGCGAGCGGAACGAGCACGCATCCCTGCGACGCGCGCTCTCCCAGGGCGTACGCCTGCTTGATCGCGATGTGAACGGTCCCCGCGGCGCCGCCGGCGCGCTCCTTCGCGCGCTCGACGGAGCACGAGTGCACGCGCACGTCGCGCTCGATGATCATCGCGAGGTCGGCCGCGGCGCGCCGGACGAGCTCGCCGACGCGCTCGACGTGCACGGCGCTGGCGCGCGGACCCGACGTTCGATCGGCGGTCGCGGACATGTTCAGCATCCCCGGGTCGAACCGGCGAAGAGCGGCGCGAGCGCGCCGCGCGCTTCGTCCTTGGTGAACGGACGCGACAGGAACGCATGCACTCGCGCGGACGAGAAGGCGGCCGGCAGCGGGCGGCGGCTCGCGACCAAGGCGATCGCGACGTGCGCGCGCGCGGGGTCCGATCGGACGGTCCGGACGAGTTCCATCGCGCCGGGGAGCTCGGCGTCGATCAGCACGAGCCCGATGTCGGCGTGCTCCTTCAGACGCTGCATCGCGCTGGCGGCGTCCGCGGCCTCGATGCATCCCTCGAGCGGCAGCCCGGTCTCGCGCACGACGCTCCACTCGATCGCGCGGAGCGCGGGGGAGTCGTCGACGATGAGGAGTTGGCTCACGGCGTGTGGGATCGGCGGGTGACCGGCGATCTGGATTCGGCATCTCCGAGCGCGGTTCCTTAGGGATTCGCGGTCGGGTGAGGCCTTTCAGTAGCTCTCCGCGGCCGACGGGAACTCGCCGCTCTTGACGTCGCCGACGTAGTGCTTGAACGCCGCCTGCATCGTCTCCGCCAGCTCCGCGTAGCGTCGCACGAAGCGCGGATGGAAGCGCGTGTAGAGCCCCAGCATGTCGTGCGTCACCAGGATCTGGCCGTCGCATCCGCCGCCCGCGCCGATTCCGATCACGGGGACCCGGAGGTCCTTCGAGATCGACGCCGCGACGGCGGCCGGCACCTTCTCGAGCACGATCGCGAACGCTCCCGCGTCCTGCAGTGCGCGCGCGTCGCGCGCCAGCTCGGCGGCCTCGTCGGGCGTCGTCGCGCGCACTTGGTACGTGCCGAACTTGTGGATCGACTGCGGAGTGAGGCCCAGGTGCCCCATCACCGGGATGCCGACATCGACGATCCGTCGCACGGTCTCGCAGATCACCTCGCCGCCCTCGAGCTTCACCGCCTCGACCGCGGCCTCCTTCACCATGCGGCCGGCGTTGCGCAGCGCCTCGTCGGGGTTCACCTGGAACGACATGAACGGCAGATCTCCGACGACGAGCGCGCGCTCCGCTCCCGCGGCGACGAGCGCGGCGTGGTAGAGCATGTGATCCATCGTCACGGCGACCGTGGTCTCCTTGCCCTGCACGACCATCGCGACCGAGTCGCCGGCGAGGATCACGTCGATGCCGGCCTTGTCGAGCAGCTGCGCCATCGTGTGGTCGTACGCGGTGAGCGCGGCGATCGTCTCGCGCCGCTCCTTCATGCGCTGCAGGCTCTTCGTGGTCACCTTGCGGCGCGAGTTGTCCTTGCGGGGGCTCTCGGCGGAGTTCGGCATGGATCCACTCTAGCCTGCGACGCCGTTCGAGAGCAGCGCCAGCGCGGAACGCGCGCCGTCGAGCGCGGCGCTCATGATTCCGCCGGCGAATCCCGCGCCTTCGCCGACCGGATAGAGGTTCGTGAATCCTTCCGCGAGCCGCCTCTCGCGGTCGCGCACCATGCGCACGGGCCCGGAGCTGCGCGTCTCGACGCCGACGAGCGTTCCCGATGCGCCCGCGAAGCCTGGAATCGTGCGGTCGAATCGCGTGATCGCGCGACGCAACGCATCGCGAAGACGCATCGGGAGCAGTCGATCGATGCGCGCCGGCCGCGTGCCGAGGAGGTAGCTCGTGCCGCGTTTCTCGGCCGAATCACCCCCGTGGAGGAAGTCGACGACGCCCTGCGACGGCGCGCCGTAGTCGCCGCCGCCGGCTTCGAAGAAGCGCGCTTCGAGCTCGCGCTGCAGCGCGACGCCCGCGAACGGAGCGTCGCCGAACTCCTCCGGCGTGAGCGTCGTCACGATCGCGGCGTTCGCGTACGGCGACGAATGTCGCGAGTTGCTCATGCCGTTCGTGCACAGGTACCCCGGCTCG
This sequence comes from uncultured Planctomycetaceae bacterium, assembly GCA_964592795.1. GTDB lineage: Bacteria > Planctomycetota > UBA1135 > UBA1135 > JANLUN01. The sequence continues at coordinate 5,551 of CAZQHA010000309.1, forward strand.
TTGACGCTCGCGACGATGCGCCCTCCCGGGCACATGCAGAACGAGTGCGCCGCCGGCAGGCCGTCGCCCGCGCGGCACACGAGCTGGTAGCTCGC
>CAZQHA010000310.1:0-5633 GCA_964592795.1 uncultured Planctomycetaceae bacterium
GACAACCGGTACCCCTCGCCGCGCACGGTGTGCAGGAGCGGGGCTCCGAAGCGATCGAGCTTCTTGCGCAGACGCGCGATGTGGACGTCGACGACGTTCGTCTCCGGATCGAAGTCGATGGCCCACACGTCGTGGAGGAGGTCCTTGCGCGTCACGACCTGTCCGCTCCGAGCGAGGAGCGCGCACAAGAGGTCGAACTCGCGCGGCGAGAGGTCGATCGTGTGGCCGCCGCGCGCGACGGTCCGGCGCGCGCGATCGACGGCGAGATCGGAGTACACGAGCGGCGCGAGCGACTGCCGGCGCCGCAGCACGGCTTGGATGCGCGCGAGCAGCTCGTCGAACGCGAACGGCTTGATGATGTAGTCGTCGGCGCCCAGGCGCAGTCCCTTGACCCGCTCTTCGACCGCGTCGCGCGCGGTCACGAAGATCACCGGCGTCTCGCGACCCTGCTCGCGGAGCTCGGCCAAGAGCTCCCATCCCGACTGGGCCGGCATCATCACGTCGAGCAGGATCAGCTCGATCGGCGGGGTCGCGCCGTGCGACAAGACGTGGAGCGCCTCGGCGCCGTCCGCCGCGACCGAGCACTCGATCCCGGATTCGACGAGACCGTTCGAGATGTAGCTGCGGAACTTCGGATCGTCGTCGACGAGCAAGACACGCATCGCTCCTAGACTAACGCTGCGAGCCGCGCGCGCATCGGAAACGCCGGCCGACCGAGTGAACGAACATGAATCCGCGGCCGCCGAGGTGCGCGAGCGACTCCTCACGGGCGGCGAAGTGTCCGCCCGACGTCGAATCCTCGCTCCTGGGGGAGCGACCCGCGCCCGCGACCGGTGATCAGCCGGGTGCGGGCGCGGATTTGTCGCGCGGCGCGCGCGCGATCCGCGAGCTGCCGGGCCGCAGCACGTTCTTGTCGAGCCGGCACACGAGCCACAGTCCCCCGATCGACGCGGCGGGCACTCCGACGAGCGGACCGATCAGCGGGATCACGAAGACGAGCCCCGCGACGGCGCCGAAAGCCACGACCGCGGGAAAGTGCGCGATCAGGAGCTCGATGCGCTGCATCACGCCCAGGCGCCGGCGCGAGAATGGGATGTCGAGCAAGCTGATCGCGGTGCAGAAGCCGGCCAGCATGCCGAACAGCACCAGTCCGATGACGGGCACGAACTTCACCCAGAAGAAGAGGAGCATCAAGAACGCCGCGAGCAGCGACGCCTTGACGCTGACCGCGAGCGTGCGCAGCTGGTTCAGGATCCACCACGCGAGCCATGCTCCGAACGCGCGGTCGCGGGCGGAGATCGCGAGCGCGACCGCCGGTCCGAGCAGCAGGAGCGCCGCGTGCGCGTCGGCGAGGAGCCACAGCGACGCGCCGAGCAGCGCGGCGACGCCGATCGCGCTGCAGTAGAGGACGAGACGTTTCGTGTCCGTCGGGCACTCGCGCTCGAGCGTCTTCCACGGATCGCGCCCGAACCAGCCGGCTTCGATGCGCCCGTGTACCTCGTCGAGGAACGGCCCCGCGAACGCTTCGTAGGCGATCGAGAACGTCCACAGACCGACGACGGTCGCGGCGACGAGGAACACGAGGAACCCGCTCGCCTTGGCGAGAGCGATGATCGCGCCGCGCTCGAGGACCCATTCGATCGCGTCGCGCCAGAATCCGGGCTCCAGGTCGAGGCTCTCGAGACCCTGCGTGCGCGCCGCGTCGAGCAGCGCTTCGAGCTCCGTCCAGCTCCACCAGGTCAGCCCCGCGAAGAGCGCGAACGTCAAGATCACGGGCGGGACGAGCAGGTGCAGGATGCGCGGCGTCGTCATGAGGTAGCGCACGCCCATCGGCACCGCGACGAGGCCGTCGATCCATCCGGCGAGCGCGCTGCGGGGCGTCCGAGCGAGCGAGCGCTCGCTCGAGCTCATGTGGCAATGCGGACAGTCCTGCTCGGGAGCGTGGTAGCCGCACAGCGGGCAGGGAATGGTTCTCATCGGCGCGAGGCGGCTGTTCCGGCGGGGCACAGGCGCGACTAGAATGCCCCGCTTACCGTCGATCCACGATCCTCATTTCTCAGGCCCGGCGCGGATCCCCGCGGCCGCGCCTTGGAGTTCGCATGGAAGCCTTTCGCCAGCTCGATTTCCTGAACCTCGACACGGAGCTCTCGGAAGACGAGCGCATGGTGCGCGACACCGTGCGCGCGTGGGTCAGCGAGCGCTACCTGCCGATCGTGATGGACCACTTCGAGAACGGCACGTTCCCGATGGAGGTCGTCCCCGCGCTGGCCGAGCTGGGCGTGTTCGGGCCGAACCTGCCGGCCGAGTACGGCTGCGCCGGTCTGAACAACGTCGCCTCGGGCCTGATCTACCAGGAGCTCGAGCGCGGCGACAGCGGGCTGCGCTCGTTCGTGTCGGTCCAGGGCGGCCTCGTCATGTATCCGATCTACACGTTCGGGAGCGAGGCGCAGAAGCGCGAGTGGCTGCCGAAGCTCGCGTCGGGCAAGGCGATCGGATGCTTCGGGCTGACCGAGCCCGACTTCGGCTCGAATCCCGCCGGGATGCTCACGACCGCGAAGAAGGACGGCAACGGCTGGGTGATCAACGGCCGCAAGATGTGGATCACGAACGGCACGGTCAGCGACATCGCGGTCGTGTGGGCGCAGACGAGCGACGGCATCAAGGGCTTCCTCGTGCCCAAGGGCACTCCGGGTTTCTCCGCCCCCGAGCAGAAGCACAAGTGGTCGCTGCGCGCGTCGATCACGTCCGAGCTCGTGCTGCAGGACGTGCGCGTGCCCGAGGACGCGATCCTGCCGAAATCGGGCGGGCTCAAATCGCCGCTGATGTGCTTGACGCAGGCGCGCTACGGCATCGCGTGGGGAGCGCTCGGCGCGGCGCTCGCGGTCTTCGACGAGGGCCTGCGCTACTCGAAGCAGCGCATCGTGTTCGACAAGCCGCTGGCGGGCATGCAGCTCGCGCAGAAGAAGCTCGCCGACATCGCGACGCAGATCACGCTGGGGCAGCTGATCGCGCTGCGCCTGGGCCGCCTGAAGGACCAGGGCAAGCTGACGCCGCAGCAGGTGTCGATGGGCAAGCGGAACAACGTGCACATCGCGCTCGAGAGCTCGCGCATCGTCCGCGACCTGATGGGCGCGAACGGGATCAGCCTCGAGTACCAGGTCGGCCGGCACATGGTGAACCTCGAGACGGTCTACACGTACGAGGGCACGCACGACATCCACACGCTGTCGATCGGGCAGGAGCTGACGGGCATCCCGGCGTTTCGATAGCGCCTGAACCGATTCGAGCGCGCCCGGCATCTCCGTGGGGCCATGACATCCCGCGAACGGAGAACGACGATGCCCGCACTCGATCCGACGATCCTGCTCGCCCACGGCGATTTCGTGACCGCGCTCGCGCGCAGCCTGGTCGCCGATCCGGCGCGCGCCGACGACGTCGTGCAGGACACGTGGCTCGCGGCGCTCACGAACCCTCCGCGCGACGCGAGCCGCTTGCGCGCGTGGCTGGCCGCGGTGACGAGGAACTTCGCGCGCCAGTCGAGCCGCGCGGAGGCGCGCGTGCGGGGTCGCGAGGAGCACGTGGCTCGGTCCGAGGGAGTGTCGTCGACGGCGGAGCTCTGCGAGCGCGAGGCGACGCGGCGAGCGCTGATCGACGCGCTGCTCGAGCTCTCCGAGCCGCAGCGCGCCGCGCTCGTGCTGCGGTTCTACGAAGGACTGCCGCCGCGCGAGATCGCGCGACGATTGTCGATCCCCGTCGAGACCGCGCGCACGCGCATCAAGCGCGGGTTGGTCGAGCTGCGACGTCGACTCGACGAGCGCTACGGCGACGAAGGGCGCGACTGGTGCGAGGCGCTCGCGCCGCTCGCGCTCGAGCTGCAGAGCGACGCGGCCTCGCCGGCGAGCTTCCCCCTCGCCCTCTCGGCCGCCGCGTGCGTCGCGGTCGCGGTGACGCTGGGCCTGTGGCTCGGGACGCGGGAATCGACGCCCGATCCGCGCGCCGTCGCGCCGTCCACGGCGGAAGCGGTCTCCGTGCTCTCCGATCCTGCCGTCACCGGCGAGCTCTCGGGCGAAGAGACGCGCGTTCCGATCGCCGCGAGCTCGGCCGGGCGGAAGCAGCCCGCACCGGCCCCGCAGGTCGTCCGCGCGCCGCTGACGCCGCCCGCTCGGTCGATCACCGGTCGCGTGCTCGACGCGGACGACGCACCGATCCCGGGCGCGATCGTGTACCTCGGCACCCAGATCCGCGGGCGCGGCGACGAGCCGTTCAAGCCGTTCCGGTCGAAGACGTTCGACGATTGCGAGAGCGTCGCCGGCTCCGGCTGCACGCACGCGGACGATGCCGGACAGTTCACGCTCGAGGGCAGCGATCGCTACGTCACCGCTTGGCACGCGAATCACGGAGCACGCACCGTTCCGTGGAGCGAGGCGGGCACGATCGTGCTCCACTCCAAGGGGAAGCTCGCCGGGAAGCTCGTCGACGGAAGCGGCGCGCCGATCGCCGAACGTGAGATCACGCTCGACCGCGAGCGCGCCACGGTGACGGACGCCGGCGGCGCGTTCGAGTTCGAGGGCGTCGAGGTCGGCTTGCGCGGTCTCCTCGTCAGCCTCGAAGGGGACAAGGGCCCGCCCGCGAAGCAGCCCAGCGGCCTCACGCCGCGCAAGAAGGGAACGTGGTTCGGCGTGCTCGTCGACCGGGCGCCGAACGAGCCCGTCACGCTCGTCCTGCACGACGCAGCGCAGCCGTTCGCGCTCTCTTCGAGCGGCGCGCCGTTCCTCGGGAAGCTCGAACTCGTGCCGATCGGGCTCGAGCGCGTGTTCCGCATGCCGGCCGACTCCGCGAAGACGTCCTCGGGATCGTTCGAGCTCGCTGGACTGAGTCCAGGCCGTCACGTGTTCCTCACTCGGACCGGGCAGATCGCGCGGGCCGACATTCCGCCGGCGTCGTCGAACGCGGCGCCCATCGATCTCGATCTAGGAGCCTGCGATCTGACGATCCGTGCGCCCGCGGGGACGCGCGTGTACGTCGTTCCGCGCGGCAGCGGCGAGTTCGTGGAGCTCATGGCCGGCCGCCAGTCGTCGCAGACCGTGAGCGACGGAGGCGAAGCGCGCATCGCTCCACTCCCCGCCGGATCGTACGACGTCGGCATCGACAGCCGCGGGATCGTGACGCAAGTCGAGGTGCATGGCACGGGCACGACGGTCATCCTGGAGTGATCGCGCCGCTCGCCGCGTCGGCGTACGATTCGCGCGATCATGAAGAGCTACCGTCAGGAGATCGCGCTCGAGACGCCGACGCGCACGGCCTTCGTCAACATCACGCGCGAGGTGCAATCCGCCATCCGCGCCAGCGGGGTCAAAGAGGGCCTGTGCCTCGTCAACTCGATGCACATCACGTCGAGCGTCTTCATCAACGACGACGAGAAGGGCTTGCACGGCGACTACGAGCGCTGGCTCGAGCGCCTCGCGCCGCACGCGCCGATCGAGCAGTACCGCCACAACGACACCGGCGAGGACAACGCCGACGCGCACATGAAGCGCCAGGTGATGGGCCGCGAGGTCGTCGTGGCGATCACGAAGGGCAAGCTCGACTTCGGCCCCTGGGAGCAGATCTTCTACGGCGAGTTCGACGGGAAG
>CAZQHA010000311.1:0-5627 GCA_964592795.1 uncultured Planctomycetaceae bacterium
CGCGAGCTCCGCGAAGAGCCACGGACGGCCGAGGCATCCACGTCCGACGATCACCGCGTCGCAACCGCTCGTGCGCATCATGCGCAGCGCGTCCCAGCACTCCCAGATGTCGCCGTTGCCGAGCACCGGGATCGAGACGGCGCGCTTCAGCTCTGCGATCGCGTTCCACTGCGCTTCGCCGGCGTAGAGCTGCGCCGCCGTTCGCGCGTGCAGCCCGATCGCGACCGCGCCTTCTTCCTGCGCGACGCGGCCGGAGTCGAGGAACGTCGAGATCTCCTCGTCGAGCCCGATGCGGACCTTGATCGTCACGGGTACGTTGCCCGCGGATCGCACGGCCGCGCGCACGATGCGCGCGAGGAGGCGCGGTTTGACCGGGATCGCGCTTCCCCCGCCGGTGCGCGTCACCTTCGGCACCGGACAGCCGAAGTTCATGTCGATGTGGTCGACGCCTTCGTCGACCAGGCACTTCGCCATCTCGCCGACGTCGACCGGATCGGTGCCGTAGATCTGCACCGACCGCGGCTTCTCGCCCGGGCGGCTCGACGCGAGCAGCGCCGTCAGACGGTTGCCGTTCAAGTAGCCGCGCGCGGTGATCATCTCGGAGACGTAGAGGCCCGCGCCGAATTCGCGGCACAGGCTTCGGAACGGGTAGTTCGTGACTCCCGCCATCGGCGCGAGCACGACCGGCGGCCACACCGAGAGCGGTCCCAGTCGGAGCGGCGCGAACTCGCGCGGCGCCGCGACCGCGACCTGTCGGTTCCGCTCGCTCACGCAGCGCATGGCGTCAACGCTTCTCGGCCGGAGCCGCGACCGGCGGCGGCGGCAAACCGACGCCGTCGGGCGCCTGCACCGTGAGCGATCGCAACTGCGTCACTCCCCGGCCTTGCTCGCGCAGCCACTCCGACACGGCGCCGTTCGCGTCGAAGGAGAGCTTCATCTGCCCGGCGTGCGCGCGCACGAGGCGCGTGCCCTCCGCATCGGTCGCGAGCTCCCAGGGCCCGACCGCCGGATCGTAGTCCTCGAAGAAGAGCACCTTGAAGACGCCCGCTTGCTTGCGTTGCCCGAGGATGAGCGCGGTGGTGACGCTGCCCGCGTCCACGAGCGCGAGCTGGTCCTTGACGGGAACGTTGTCGACGAAGCCGTCGTCGATGCGCCGCTCGACGTAGATCCGGCCCGCGTTCGACGTGCCTTGCACGCGGATGCTGCGCGCGCCGGCCTTGATCTCGACGGTGAACTCCGTGAGGTAACCTTCGGGCGAGATCGTCTGCGAGCACGTCAGCACGTGATCGGGAGAGCTCGCCGCGCCGGGCGTCACCACGCGCCCGCAGTACGTCAGGGCCCCTCCGTGCCGCCGCACGACGGCGTAGTTCTCGCCGCTGACGCGCTCGCCGAACGCGCGCGTCTCGACGGTTCCGCGCAAGACGACGTCGCCGACCGGGAGCTCGGGATCGGGGATCGTGAGCGGCTTCAGCGCGGCGGCGCGGATCTTCTGCTGTGCCTCGGCCAGTCCGCGCACCAACTGCTCGAGCGCCGCGCGCTCGAGCACGCGCCCGCGCACGACGACCGCGAACGGCTGGCGCAAGTTCGAGACGTCCTGCGCCGGGTCGCGGTCGGTGACGACGAGGTCCGCCATCTTCTCCGGCGCGATCGTCCCGCGCAGCCGATCCGCGCCGAGCGCCGCCGCCGCGCCGGCCGTCGCCATGCGCAGGACGGCTTCGCTCGGGATGCCGGCGCGCTTCAGGAGCTCGAGCTCGTCGATCAACGCCTCGCCGGGCAAGTGCCAGGGCGAAGGGCTGGTGCTCCCCGGGACGAGCACGACGCCCTTCTCGTGCAGCGCTTTCGCGAGCCGACCCTGCGCGTCGAGCACCGCGATCCCGGTCTTGAGGTACTTCTCGTCGACGACCGTGCGCCGGATCTCGAGCTCGCTGAGCCAGGTGCGCGCATAGAACGGACCCAGGTACGCGAGCTCGGGCGGGTTTTCCTGCGGCGCGATCAACCGCTGCGCGAACAAGGACAGCGTCGGAGTGATCGCGAGCTTCGCCGCGGCGACCTTGTCGACGAGAGCGGTGAAGTCGGCCGGCTGCGCGTCGTTCCAAGCCTTGCCGGCGGGCAGGAATCCCTCGAGGTGGAAGAGTCCGTCCTGTCCCAGCTCGACCGCGTCGGCGAGCGAGCCCTTCCGCAGCACCGGGCCCCACACCTTCAGCCCGCGCTTGTGCGCGAGCTCGATCGCCTTCGCGAGCGTGGGCTTCTCGAGCCCCAGGTGGAACGAGACGTAGTCGAGATCGAGCTCGAAGAGCCGCGGCAGCTTGTCCTGCGCGTCCTTGGGCGTCGCCAGAACGATCGCGGCGGTCGTGCTCGGCGGCACGCCGTCGAGGACCGCGCCCGCGGACCAGATCGCCGGGCCGGGCCCGCGCTCGCGCGCGCCGCTCTGCATGTCGCGGTCCCGTTCGGCGAGGACGCGCGCGAGGTCGTTGCCGACGTCGCGCACGAGCGTGATGCCGCTCGCGACGTACAGCCGATCGTGGTCGGGATCGTGGTTGACGAAGCCGTCGATCAGGCCGGGGACGACGTGCTTCCCGCGGACGTCGATGCGCTGCACGTCGGCCGGGAGCTCGAGGTCCGGACCGACCGCGCGGATCCGCCGATCCTCGATCCACACGGTCGCGACGCGCGGCTCTTCCCCCGGGACCTGGGTGTGGACGGTGCCTCCCGTGAGGGCGACGCTTTGCAAGAACGCGATCCAGTACATGCGCTTCGAGTTATATCCTCGTCCGGCGCTGGTTTCCCGGCGCGCTCCTCACTCATGGCACAGACCTATCCGGTCGTTCAGCTCTCCACCGACGTTCTTTCCCCCGGCCCGTGGATCTTCGCGCGCCAAGTGGGGCCGCTCTCCGACGCTCCCGACGATGGCGCGGTGGTCGAGATCCACGACGTGTCGCAGCGTTTCGTGGGCCACGGACTCTTCAATTCGGCGTCGGACATCCGCGTGCGCGTCCTCTCCCGCGGCCGCAAGAGCGACATGCGCGGCACGCGGGATTTCCTGCTGCGGCGCCTCAGCGCCGCGGACCGGATCCGCAAGAAGCTGCTCAAGCTGCCCGAGGTGACCGACGCCTACCGGATCGCGCACGCGGAGGGCGACGACCTCTCCGGGCTCATCGTCGACCGGCTCGGCTCGGTGCTCGTGTGCGAGTACCACGCGCTCGGATTCTGGCGCTTGCGCGAGGACATCGAGTGGGCGCTGGGCGAGCTCTACCCCGGCTTCCCCGTCGTGCATCGCGTGCCGAGCACCGTGCGCAAGGCGGAGGGCTTCGAGCCCGATTCGGAGCCCGCCGACGTCGGCGTCACGCACGTCCGCGAGAACGAGGTCACGATTCCGGTGCGCCCCGGCATCGGGCACAAGACGGGCTACTTCTGCGACCAGCGTGACAACCGCGTGAGGGTCGGAGCGCTCGCGCGCGGCGCGGACGTGCTCGATCTGTGCTGCAACAGCGGCGGGTTCTCGCTCCAGGCGAAGCGCCTGGGAGCACGCTCCGTGCGCGCGGTCGATCTCGACGAGGTCGTGCTGGCGCAGGCGCGCGAGGCGGCCGCGCTGAATCGGCTCGAGATCGAGTTCATCCACGCCGACGCATTCGACGTCCTGCGCAGCGTGCGCGAGTCGCGGGAGCGCCCGTCGGTCGTGGTGCTCGACCCGCACAAGCTGATCAAGGACCGCGCGCGCACCGAGGAGGGGCTCCGGCGCTACTCCGACTTCAACACGCTCGCGCTCGAGTGCGTCCGCCCCGGAGGCCTCGTGGCGACGTTCTCGTGCTCGGGCGCGCTCGAGCTGTCGGCCTTCCTCGGCATGGTCTTCCAGTCGGCGCGCCGGGCGCAGCGCGAGATCCGCCTCCTCGAGACCCTCGGCGCCGGCCCGGACCACCCGCAGCGGCCCGATTTCAGCCGCTCGCGCTACTTGAAGGGCGCGCTGCTCGCCGTCGACTGAGACTCGGCCACTCGAGGGTGGACCCGCGGCGGCCTTTCGCCAATAATAGGTACGCGCCCTCGCGCCGAGCTTCGGTTCCGCGGGGGCGCCTCCGTCCTCATTTCCAAACTTCGTCCCGCCCTCCCGGGCCAGGAGCTCCATGAACCTCAGCCTCCTCGTCGCACAAGAGAAATGGCAAGAGTTCGATGACGCGTGGAGCGAGCTCATGCAAGCCGGCGGCTCGATCGACGATCTCTTCTCGGCGTTGCGTCTCGCCGGCGAGAAGAAGCGCCTGCCGCGCTGTCTGCCGCGCGTGCGCGAGCACGCCGACCGCCTCGGCGAAGGCGGCCGGCCGGCGGACGCCGCGCGCCTGCTCGGTCTCGTGCTCTCCGGCGGCGGAGCCCAGGGCGAGCTGCTCGAGTCGCTGTACACGAACGCCCAGAAGGCGTGGGGCAGCGAGAACTGGTGGGACAAGTACACCGAGCTCGCGGGACTGCATCCGAGCAACCCCGACGCGCGCCGCGCCTGGGTGTCGTTCGAGCGCTTGCTCGGATTCGAGCCGAAGAAGCTCGTCTACCACTCGGGAGGCTGGGGCGTCGGCGAGGTGACCGAGATCCGCCACGAGCAGTGGGAGATCCACGTGACGTTCTCGGGCGGCCGGCGCGACCGGTTCCCGCTCAGCGCCGCGCTCGACATCTTCGAGCCGCTCCCGGAGGAGGACCTGCGCGCGCAACACTTCCGCAATCCCGAAGCGATGCGAAAGCGCTTGCGTGAGCAGCCGCTCGAGATGCTGAGGGCCGTCGTCGAGCGGCACAACGGCCGCGCGTCGAACATGGCCATCAAGAACGCGTTGATGCAGGTCGGAATCGAAGGCAGCTCGTGGACGGGCTGGTGGCGCAAGGCGCGCAAGCTGGCCGAGAGCTCCGAGTGGTTCCGCGTCACCGGCACGCCGGCGAAGGGCGAGGTGCAGATCCTGTTCGCGGCGACCGATCCGGTCGAGGACCTGAAGCGCCAGCTCGAGCACGCGCTGAACCTGAGTGACCTCGTGGCGAAGATCCGTGGTCAGCTCACGGGTCAGAAGTCCGACGAGCGCATGCGCACGATGATGCTCGACGTGCTCGAGAAGCACGCCGCGGCGAGCCGGGAGCCCGCGACGACGCGCCTGGCCGCGTGGATGTTCCTGCGTGATCAGCGCGGCAGCGCGTCGCCGCAGCTCCTCGAGATGCTCCGCGCCGCCGCGAACGAGAAGCCGATGGACGACGCCGCGCGCACGCCGGCCTTGTGGGCGCTCTTCCAATCGCTGCCGGGTGTCCGCGACCAGGAAGTGGCCGTCGACTGCCTCAAGGACCTCTACGGCGACGCGTGGGTCGACGAAGGCGTCAAGAACCTCCAGCACGCGCCGCCGGGGATGGTCCGCCCGCTCGTCGACGCGTTGATCGGCGCGGGACGCAAGGCCGATCTCGCGCAGCACTACCGCGAGCTGCTCGCGCGTCCGCTGCGCACTCCCGATCTCCTCGTCACGCTGGCGCGCCTCGCGGAGTCGGGAAAGCTCCCCGGCGAGTTTCCGCCGGCCGTCTTGCGCGCCCAGTCGTTGCTGTCGCTCGCGACGTACCTCTTCGTCAACCGCCGCGGCGAGCCGCAGCACGCGCGCACGCAGACGCGCCTCGTC
>CAZQHA010000312.1:0-5627 GCA_964592795.1 uncultured Planctomycetaceae bacterium
GCGCACGTCGCCGAGCCATTCGAGACCCGGGTGCATGCCTGGACCGCGCGTCGACTGGATGCTCGAGCGGTTCGCCTTGTCGAAGCTCGCCTTGAAGACGAGCGGCAGCTTGCGCTCCGACGCGATCGAGGCGAGGCGCTCGGCGATCCGCATCGTGAGCTCGCGCGTCTCGAGGACGCACGGGCCCGCGATGAGGAAGAGCTCGCCGCCGCCGAGCTTCTTGCCGCCGACGATCACGGAGGGTCGCGAGGTGTGGGCCATCGGCCTTAGCGTGCCGAATCGGCGTGATTCGCGCCACGGGCCTGGCCGTCGACCCACGCGCGCGGCACGACGAGCGTGTGCGGCACGGCCTCTACCTCGAGCTCGAGCGGCGTCGTGCCGCGCGCCTCGCCGTCGATCTGGATCGGCACCGGCTCGGGCGACGTGACCACGACGCGCCGCGCGCGGATGCGGCGGCACGATCCTCCAGGGAAGCCGAAGGTGAGCGCGCGCACGAGGTAGCCGACGAGCGCCGCGCGCGATCCGCGCTCGAAGAGGTAGACCTCGAACAAGCCGTCGTCGAGGCCGCGATCGCGCGCAAGCACGCGGAACCCCGCGTAGTGGACGATGTTGCTCATCAGCACCCAGCCGAACGTGCCGTCGACGCGCTCGCCGTCGGCTTCCACCGTGAGCGTAGGCGGGCGGTACGCCCACCACGTCCGCCACGCGGGCGCGATCCAGCTCCACTTCGTGATGGGTCCCTTGCGGCCGAGGTCGAGCTCGCGCACGACCATCGCGTCGAATCCGATGCCGACGACGAGGAACGACAGGTGGCGCTCGTTGACGCGCGCGGTGTCGAGGTTCGACGTCGCTCCGTCCTCGATCATCGCGATCACGCGGTCGACGTCGCGCGGAAGCGCGAGGTCGAGGCCGAGCACGTTGGCGGTGCCCATCGGCACGATCGCGACGGGAACGCGGTGCGTGCCGAGCCCTTCGAGCACCTCGTTGACCGTTCCGTCGCCGCCGACGGCGACGACGAGATCGACCGACGGATCGATCTCGCGGAGGAACTTGCGCGCGTCGCCTTTCGCGCCCGTGAAGCGCAGCCGGTTCGGCAGTCCGATGCGCTCGAGCCCGCGCGACAGCGCTTCCGCCGCGGGCCGCGCGCGACCGCGTCCGGCGATCGGGTTCGCGACGAGGAAGGCGTTGCGGAAAGGCGACGTCACGCGGCGAGAAGCATAGCGCTTGACGTCGGCTCGCCCGCGTCGTCTCTTGCGTCGATGCAGCCGCACGAGCCGATCTGGCGCGACGGAGCGACGCTCGTCCTGGGCGGCAGCGGCTTCCTCGGCGCGCACGTCGTGTCGGCGGCGCTCGCGCGCAGCGAGCGGCAAGCGATCGTGTACTCGGCGAGCCGCGATGCCGGCGGCGCTCCGAGCGGAGCGCGACGGGTCGTGTTCGACGCGCTGCGCGACGGGGGAGTCGACGCGCTCTTCGCCGAGGTGAAGCCCAGGCGCGTCGTCCTGTGCACCGCGCTCGCGAAGATCGAGGACTGCGAGACCTATCCCGAGCTCGCGCGCACGCTCAACGTCGAGCTGCCGCGCCGCGTCGCCGCCGCATGCGCGGCCGCCGGCGCGCGCCTCGTCAGCGTGTCGACCGATCTCGTGTTCGGAGGCGGCACCCCGCGCGCCGGCGGGTACGTGGAGGACGATCCGACGGCGCCGGTGTCGCACTACGGCCGCACGAAGGCCGCGGGCGAGGACGCGGTGCTGCAGTCGCGCGCGAACGCGGTCGTCGCGCGCGTGCCGCTGCTCTTCGGTCCGTCGTTCGGGCGCGGGCGCGGGGCGTCGGACGGACTGCTCGCGGCGATCGCGCGCGGCGAGAAGCCGCGGCTCTTCACGGACGAATGGCGCACGCCGCTCTCGGTCGTCGAGGCGGCGGCAGCGCTGTGCGAGTTGCTCGACCTGCCGCTCGCCGGCCGGCTGCACGTCGCTGGTCCGCACCGGATCAGCCGCTACGATCTCGGACTGTGGGTGATTCGATCGAAAGGGCTCGCGCAGGGCTGCATCGAGGCCGCGGAAGCCGCGGATCTCGGCCGGAAGTCGTTGCGACCGTCGGACGCGTCGCTCGACGCGCGCCAAGCGCGATCGATCCTCGTCTCGCCGCTCTCCGGCGCCGGACCCTCGGTCGATGCGCTGCCGCTCTTGTGATCGTGTGCGCGGCGTGCACGACGAGCACGCCGCGGAGCTCGCAGGCGCCGACGCGTTGGGTCGAGCCGCCGCTCTTCGATCCGAAGGCGTTTCGCATCGAGACGGTGCTGTACGACGTGCCCTTGGAGACCGCCCGGGGGCTCGGCCTCGAGCCGAGCGGGGACGGTCCGATGATCGGCATTCGCGTCGACGAGACGAACGCGCGCGAGAAGCTCGACACTTTGGCGACGTCCGGGATTCGCCGTCTCGATCGCCCGCCCGTGGTCGCCGCGCCCGGGGAGACCGCGCGCGTTCCGGCGCGGCTCGACGACTCCGAGCCGGCGGCGAGCGACGGCCTCGACATCGACGTGCGTGCGTCGACGTCGTACGACTTCGCGCCCGTCGCTCTCGAGATCTCGATCGCGTGGCGCGACGGCAGCCGATTGCTCGGCCGCATGCAGGGCAGCGCGCCGCAGCCGAAGGACGCGTGGATCGTGCTGACGTGCGTGCCGATGGTGCGCGATGATCGGGCCGCGATCCAGGGCTTCCTGCGCGCCGTGCCGGTCTTCGACGACGCCTCGCCCTTCGCGTCACTCGATCCCGGCGAAGGGATCGAGAGCGCGAGCGGACGGCTCTCGAACACCGGTGAGGTCGCGATCCGCTACGCGATCGACGGGGACCGAGTGCCGGTCGCCGTCGAGCTCGGCCGCGACGGCCGAGCGAAGTGGGAAGGCGATCACCACGCGATCACCGTGACGGGAGGCGCAGAGGCGGAGCTCGTCTGCGCCGGTCGATCGAACGCCCTGACCGCGACGATGGGCGACGCGTACGGCGGCGGACGGATCGTGATCCTGGGATTCGACAACCGCTGCACGAACGTCGCGAACGGCTTCGCGCGGACGACGTTCCAGTCGCGGCCGGGTGCCGATGCGCGCGGGCGCAAGAACGAGCTCGACCTCGGCGCGGAGCCGGGAAACGTCGTCGAGGGCGTGTGGGGCGGCGCGCTCCGTTGACGCCCGTCGCGTACGCACTTTGGCGCACCGAGATGCGCGCCCGCTCGTATCGCGAACCTGCGCGAGACGGGCGATTCTGATGCCGTCGGGCGTGAAGACCCGGCGCGGATCGGCTAGGAGCTCGCGTTGTCTCTCACGAAGGAAGGTCGATGGATGCGCGACATCTTGCTGATGGCGGGGATTCTCGGCGGGTGGCTCTTGCTGCAGCTCGTGATCCTGCCGCGGCTCGGCGTGCCGACATGAATGAGCAAGATGTGCTCTCCGTCGGAGAGCCCGACACGGCCGGCGGCGCCCAGCTCCGAAGAGTCGACTCGCGCGCCGTAGGGACGCCGGAGTGCGCTCAGCGCAGCGACGAATCGCTCAACCGGATGCCGGCGGCGCGCTGAGCCGCCAGATCACGGACCGGCGCAGCGACGTGTCGACCTCGCGCAGGTAGATCCGCGAATCGTAGAAGTCGACGTCGAGCTTCAGCTCGGCGCTGCGATCCTCGAAGTCGTTCGGCGGGAAGAGGAGGCGCAGCGTCACGGGCTCCTCGAAATCGCCCGGGTTCTTCCACGGGGAGAACGCGGTGAGGTCGATCGAGTGGACCATGCGCTTGTGCTCGAGGCCGGTCGCGTACAGACCGTCCATGAAGGCCAGGAGCGCGTCGCTCTGCGGACCGCGCGAGTGCCAGCGCACGCTGCATTCCCACGTCGGCATGTCGAGGATGCCGGGAGGATTCTCCTTCCACGGCGCGAGCTCGAGATCGAATCCGACCGGACTGCCGTTCAAGAGCGCGGTCGCGGCGAAGAGCTGCGTGCCGTTCGCGCGGCGCTCGTAGCCCGTGATGCGGAACGCGAGCTCGGTTCCGCGATCGGGATCGCGATCGGTGAGCTCCGGCGGCGTCGCGTCGCCGCAGCCCGTGAGCGCCGCGGTGAGCGCGCAAGCCGCGAGGGTGTGCGAGAAGATGCGCATCGGCTCGCGATCGTGATCGACGCGGGGCGCCTTCGAACCTGAGCCGCGGGTCCGCGCGCCTTGACCTCGCAAGCCCTCCCGGTTGAAGTGGGCGCCCCGATCGCCGTCCAACCCTTCATCTATATATGGAACTGCCGACACGCTTCGTCCCCGCCGACCACGAGAAGCAGATCTATTCCGATTGGACGGCGAGCGGCGGCTTCACGCCGAAGGCTCCGGCCCACGGCGAGAAGACGTTCACGATCATGATCCCGCCGCCGAACGTGACGGGCGTCCTGCACATGGGGCACGCGCTCAACGGCACGATCCAGGACATCGTGATCCGGCACCGGCGCATGAACGGGTTCACTGCGTTATGGATGCCGGGCACCGATCACGCGGGCATCGCGACGCAGGCGGTGGTCGAGCGCAAGCTCTACGAGGAAGAGAAGAAGACGCGCAAGGACATCGGGCGCGAGGCGTTCCTCCAGAAGATCTGGCAGTGGTGCGACAAGCACGGCGACTACATCCTCGAGCAGTACCGGCGCCTGGGCAGCTCGTGCGACTGGTCGCGCAAGCGCTTCACGTTCGAGCCGCACATGTCGCGCGCGGTGCGCGAGTCGTTCGTGCGCCTCTTCGAGAAGGGGCTCGTGTACCGCGGCGCGCGTCTCGTGAACTGGGACTGCGTGCTCGAGACGGCGGTGTCCGACGACGAGATCGAGAACGTCGCGCGCAAGGACAAGCTCTACTACATCCGCTATCCCGTGAAGGGACAGGACGGCGAGTTCGTGACGGTGGCGACGACGCGCCCCGAGACGATGCTCGGCGATACCGGCGTCGCGGTGAACGGCGCCGACGAGCGCTACCAGAAGCTGCTCGGCCAGAAGCTCGTGCTGCCGTTCATCGGCCGCGAGATCCCGATCATCGCCGACGAAACGGTGGAGGCCGAGTTCGGCACCGGCGCCGTGAAGGTGACGCCCGGCCACGACCCCGCCGACTACGAGCGCGGCGCGCGGCACAACCTGCCGATCGTCAACATCCTCGAGAAGAACGGAGCCATCAACGAGAACGGCGGCGAGTTTCACCGGTTGTCGCGCGAGAAAGCGCGCGAGGCGATCGTGAAGAAGCTCGACGAGCTGGGCCTGCTCGCCAAGGTCGAGGACATCCAGCACAACGTGCCGATCAGCGACCGCAGCAAGAGCGTGATCGAGCCGCTCGTCTCCGAGCAGTGGTTCGTGAAGATGACGCCGCTCGCGGAGCCGGCGATCCGCGCGGTGAAGACGGGCGCGTTGAAGTTCCGGCCCGAGCGCTGGACGAAGGTCTACCTCGACTGGCTCGAGAACGTGCACGACTGGTGCATCAGCCGGCAGCTGTGGTGGGGCCACCAGATCCCGGTGTGGTACGACGAGGACGGCGTGCCGGTCGCGTCGCGCACGGATCTCGCGATCGGATCGAAGCACCCGAAGACGGGCAAGCCGATCGTGCGCCAAGACGAAGATGTCTTGGATACGTGGGC
>CAZQHA010000313.1:0-5587 GCA_964592795.1 uncultured Planctomycetaceae bacterium
CTCAACTTCATCGTCACGATCCACAAGATGCGCGCGCCGGGCCTGCGCTGGTTCCGGCTGCCGCTCTTCATCTGGGCGCACTACGCGACGAGCCTGATCATGGTGCTCGGCACGCCGGTGCTCGCGATCACGATCGCGCTGGTCGCGCTCGAGCGGCTCTTCCACATCGGCATCTTCGATCCGGCCCTCGGCGGCGATCCTATCCTGTTCCAGCACATGTTCTGGTTCTATTCGCACCCGGCGGTCTACATCATGATCCTGCCGGGCATGGGGGTGATCAGCGAGATCGTCACGTGCTTCGCGCGCAAGCGCATCTTCGGCTACAGCTTCGTCGCGATGAGCTCTCTCGCGATCGCGGTGCTGGGCTTCCTCGTGTGGGGCCACCACATGTTCGTGAGCGGCCAGTCGACGTACGCCGGCCTCGTGTTCTCGATCCTGAGCATGGTGGTCGCCGTTCCGTCGGCGGTGAAGGTCTTCAACTGGACCGCGACGCTCTACAAGGGCTCGATCCGCTTCGACACGCCGATGCTGTACGCGCTCGGCTTCATCGGGCTCTTCACGATCGGCGGACTGACCGGCGTCTTCCTCGCGACGCTCGCGGTCGACGTGCACGTGCACGACACGTACTTCATCGTCGCGCACTTCCACTACGTCATGGTCGGCGGGATGCTCATGGCGTACCTCGGTGGCATGCACTTCTGGTGGCCGAAGATGTTCGGCCGCATGTATCCCGAGACGATCGCGAATTTCGCTGCGGTCGTGATCTTCATCGGGTTCAACCTGACGTTCTTCCCGCAGTTCGTGCTCGGGTACATGGGGATGCCGCGCCGCTACCACGCGTACCCCGACGAGTTCCAAGTGCTCAACGTGATGTCGACCGCGGGCGCATCGATCCTCGGGTTCGGGTACTTGATCCCGATGTGCTACTTCATCTGGTCGCTGATGTACGGCAAGGTCGCGGGCAAGAACCCGTGGGGCGCGCACGGCCTCGAATGGAAGACGCCCTCGCCGCCGACGACGTACAACTTCGAGAAGACGCCGGTCGTCAGCGGGGACGCCTACGACTACGGCGCGGGAGAATTGGAAGTTGTCCCTTAGCGCGACCGTGACCAAGCCCGAGCACGCACCGCTCGCGCACCACTTCGACGACCTCGAGCAGCAGCACGAGTCCGCCCAGCTCGGCATGTGGGCGTTCCTCGTGTCCGAGGTGATGTTCTTCGCCGGGCTGTTCCTCGTCTACGCGGTCTACCGCAACCTCTATCCGAACGCGTTCCACGCCGCGAGCCACGAGCTCGACGTCGTGCTCGGCGGCATCAACACGGCCGTCCTGATCTGCTCGAGCCTCACGATGGCGCTCGCGATCCGCGCCGCGCAGGTCGGCAACCGGCGCGGCCAGGTGATGCACCTCGTGCTGACGATGGTGCTCGGCAGCGCGTTCCTCGTGATCAAGGCGTTCGAGTACGCGCACAAGTTCCAGCACCACCTCGCGCCCGGACCGAGCTTCGACCTCGCCGCGTTCGGCACCGACGGACCGCAGGCGCGCATCTTCTTCTCGATTTACTTCGCGATGACCGGGGTGCACGCGTTCCACATGGTGGTCGGCATCGGCGTGATGCTGTGGATCACGAAGCGGGCGATGCGCGGCGACTTCACGCCCGAGCACCACAACGCGCTCGAGATGACCGGCCTCTACTGGCACTTCGTCGACGTGGTGTGGATCTTCCTCTTCCCGATGCTGTACCTCCTCGGGAGGCACGGATGAGCACGCACGTCGTCCCGCTGAAGATCTACGTCGCGATCTTCGTGGCGCTGATGGTGTTGACGGGGGTCACGGTCGCCGTCGCCTACCTCGACCTCGGCGTGTTCAACACGGTGGTCGCGCTCTCGATCGCGGTCTTCAAGGGTCTGCTCGTCGTGCTGTACTTCATGCACGTGCGCTACTCGAGCAAGCTCACCTGGGTGTTCGTCGCGGCGGGCTTCTTCTGGTTCCTGATCCTGGTCGCGTTCACGTTCGCGGATTACGACACGCGGGCTTGGGGCTGAGCTCGGAACCGGCCCAATGAACGCCGAGGAGTTCAGACGCCAGGGCCACCGTCTGATCGACTTCATCGCGGACTACCGCGCACGAGTCGCCGATCTGCCGGTGATGTCGCCCGTCGCGCCCGGTTCGATCCGCGCGCAGCTGCCCGCGTCGCCGCCGGCGCGACCCGAGCCGTTCGATGCGATCTTCCGCGACTTGGAGCGCGTGCTCCTTCCCGGCCTCTCGCACTGGCAGCACCCGAGCTTCTTCGGCTACTTCCCGTCGAACGGTGACCTGTCGTCGGTGCTCGGCGACTACATGAGCACCGGGCTCGGCGTGCTCGGTCTCTCGTGGCAATCGAGCCCCGCGCTCACCGAGCTCGAAGAGACCGTCACCGACTGGGTGCGCCAGATGGTCGGCCTGTCGAACGCGTGGAGCGGCGTCATCCAGGACACCGCCTCGACGAGCACGCTCATCGCGCTCCTCTGCGCTCGCGAGAAGAGCACGAGCTACTCGCTGACGCGCGGCGGGCTCCAAGGCGAGGAGAAGCCGCTCGTCGTCTACGTGTCCGGCCACAGCCACAGCTCGGTCGACAAGGCGGCGCTCCTCGCCGGCTTCGGCCGCCAGAACGTGCGCGTCATCCCCGTCGACGCGAAGTACGCGATGCGCGCCGACGCGCTCGCGACCGCGATCGACGCGGATCGCGCCAAAGGGCTCGTTCCTTGCGCCGTTGTCGCCACGACCGGCACGACGACGTCGACCGCGCTCGATCCGATCGACGCGATCGCGAAGGTCGCGCGCGAGAAGAAGCTCTGGCTCCACGTCGACGCCGCAATGGCGGGCAGCGCGATGATCCTCCCCGAGTGCCGCTGGATGTGGCAGGGCATCGAAGGCGCCGACTCGCTCGTGCTCAACGTGCACAAGTGGCTCGGCGTCGCGTTCGATTGCTCGCTCTACTACGTTCGCGATCCCGAGCACCTGATCCGCGTGATGAGCACGAACCCGAGCTACTTGCAGAGCTCCGTCGACACGCGCGTGAAGAACCTGCGCGACTGGGGTCTGCCGCTCGGCCGCCGGTTCCGCGCGCTGAAGCTCTGGTGCCTCGTGCGCGAACAAGGCGTCGACGGACTCCAAGCGCGACTGCGCCGCGACCTCGGCAATGCGCAATGGTTCGCGGGAGCCGTCAAGGCTGCGCCGGATTGGCGCGTCCTCGCACCCGTCCCTCTCCAGACGATCGTCGTCCGCCACGAGCCGCCGGGCCTCGCCGCGGACGCGCTCGACCGCCATACGCAGGCCTGGTGCGAGCGCGTCAACCGCTCCGGCTCGGCCTACCTCACCCCCGCGACCCTCGACGGGCGATGGATGGTCCGCGTCTCCATCGGCGCGATCGCGACCGAGCGTTCCCACGTCGAAGCGCTCTGGAGCACGATGCAGCGCGCCGCGACCGGGACGGACCGCTGAGGGGACGTAAAGTTCGCCGCCTCGGCCTGGATTAATGCCGAAAGACCCCACGCGGCCTCGATCGATCGCGCCTACAATCCGCCGCTTTCCGCGACCGCACGATCCGCTCCGCATGACGACCCAAACCTCGGCCCTGACGCGCTCCTTCCAGGCTTTCGTGCGCTGGTTCGATACTTCGGCGGGTCAGGAGCCCGTCCCGAATCAGGGACCGCAGAAGGTCGACTGGCTGCGCTGCTCGCCGTTCATCGCGATGCACGCCGCCTGCCTGCTCGTGATCTGGGTCGGCTGGAGCCCCTTCGCGGTCGTCTTCGCGCTCGCGCTCTACGCGGTGCGCATGTTCGCGATCACGGGCTTCTACCACCGCTACTTCAGCCACAAGACGTTCAAGACCTCGCGCGCCGGGCAGTTCGCGTTCGCGCTCCTTGGCAACAGCGCGGTCCAGCGCGGCCCGCTGTGGTGGGCGTCGCACCATCGCGAGCACCACAAGTACTCCGACTCGGAGGAGGACGTGCACTCACCGGTCCGACACGGGTTCTTGTGGAGCCACGTCGGCTGGATCACGTCCAAGCACAACTTCCTGACGCGCATCGCGTCAGTGCCCGATCTGGCGAAGTTCAAGGAGCTGCGCTTCCTCGATCGCTTCGACATCGTCGTGCCGCTGCTCTTGTTCGCCGGTTGCTTCGGCCTCGGGACGCTCCTCGAGCACGTCGCGCCTTCGCTCGGAACGTCCGGTCTCCAGCTCACCGTCTGGGGGATGATCTCGACCGTGCTGCTCTTCCACGGCACGTGCACCATCAACTCGCTCTCGCACATCTTCGGCCGCCGCCGCTTCGAGACCACGGACCAGAGCCGAAACAACGTGTGGCTCGCGTTCCTGACGCTCGGAGAGGGCTGGCACAACAACCACCACCACTATCCGATGTCGACGCGACAGGGTTTCTATTGGTGGGAGATCGACATCACGTACTACGTGCTCGTGATGCTCTCTTGGACGGGCTTGATCTGGGATCTGAAGCCCGTGCCCGCGCGCGTGCTCGCGGAAGCGCGTCGCGTGCGCCGACCGAGCTAGCGAATCGCGTTCAACGATCGCCGCTCGTGTCCCAGCTCGGCGGCAGGATGCCGAGCCCCAGCCCGCCGGCGACCGGAATGCACGCTCCCGTCACGTAGCTCGCACGCGCAGAAGCCAGGAACGCGACGACCGCCGCGACTTCCTCCGGGGTGCCGGCGCGGCCGAGCGGGGTGCGCGCGACCAGCATCTCCTGCACGGCCAGCGGCACTCGCTCGGAGATGCGCTCGGTCGCGATCAAGCCGAGATCGAGAAGATTGCACGTGATCCCACGCGCGGCACCCTCTAGCGCGACGCTCTTCGTGAAGCCGTACAGCGCGGATTTCGCGGTCGCGTACGCGACTTGTCGCTCCGCGCCGAGCTCGGCTGCGACCGACCCGATGTTCACGACGCGCCCGAAGCCGCGCTCCTTCATGCCCGGGAGCGCGACGGCGGTGACCTGGAGCGCCGCCGAAACGTTCGTTTCGAGAACGCGCGCGACATCGCGGACATCGATCGACTCGAGCGTTCCGTACGGCGCGAACGCAGCCGCGTTGTTGACGAGGATGTCCGTCACAGCCAGCGCCGAGTGCAACGAGGCGCCGAACGGCTCGCGCAGGTCGGCGGCGATCGGATACGCGCTCCCGCCCGACGCTTGGATCGCGACGCACGTCTCTTCCACGCGCTCGCGTTGGCGGCCGAGCACGAAGACGTGCGCGCCGGAGACCGCGAGCTCGAAAGCGATCGCGCGGCCGATGCCTCGCGACGCTCCGGTGACGAGCGCCGCCCGACCCGCGAGCTCGTTGGATCGAATCGTCACACCGCCTCCGTGCTTGCACCGAACGACTCGAGCAGATCGCGATACCAGCGCACGGTCTGCGCGGTCCGCCCATCGAGCGCGTGCGTCCCCCACACGACCGAGAGCGTGCGCCGCGTCGACGGGCTCGTCTTCGTGCGCTGCGCGTCCTTCACGCCGTTCGCGCACGGACCGTCGGCGTCGAAGAGGCACAGGAGTCCGGCGACGTCGATCTCTTGGCCCGAAGCGTTGAAGACGTACTTCG
>CAZQHA010000314.1:0-5564 GCA_964592795.1 uncultured Planctomycetaceae bacterium
ACGACGCTCGACGTCGCGCGGAGCCTGGGGCGGCGCGCACTCGGCTACGACGTCGCGCCGATCCGGCCCGACATCTTCCGCGCCGACGCGCGCGCGCTGCCGCTCGAGGACGCGAAGGCGGACTTCGTGTTCATGGATCCTCCGTACTCGACTCATCTCACGTACTCCGGTAGCGACGACTGCATCGGAGAGCTCGACGCGTTCGCGCCGGGCTACTTCGAGGCGATGGAACGCGTGTTCGCGGAAGCGGAGCGCGTCTTGCGCGACCGGCGCTACCTCGCCGTGTACTGCTCGGACACGTTCAAGAAGAAGCGCGGGTTCGTCGGGCTCGGCGCGCGCTTTTTCGCGATGCTCGCGACCCGCATGAAGCCCGTCGATCACATCGCCGTCGTCCGCGGGAACAAGAAGCTCGAGAACTCGAGCCATCACCGCGCCGCGGCGGAAGAGAACTTCTTCCTGCGCGGGTTCAATCACTTGCTCATCTTCAAGAAGGAGCTCGCCGCGAGCGGGGGAGTCGAACCGCGAGCCGCCGCTCCGCGCTCGCGTGAGCCGCGGCGCAAGCGTGAGCGCTGACGTCGTCGGCCGACGCCTCGCGCGCTCGTTCTTCCGTCAGGGCACGGAGGACGTCGCGCGCGGGCTCCTCGGCAAGCTGCTCGTGCACGATGGCCCTTCGGGGCGCACGGTGGGGCGCATCGTGGAGACCGAGGCCTATCTCGGGACGCTCGATCCCGGCGCCCATTCGTTCCGTGGAAAGACCGCGCGGAACGCGTCGATGTTCGGCCCGCCGGGACACGCCTACGTCTACTTCATCTACGGCATGCACCACTGCGTCAACGTGGTCACTCGGCCCGCCGGCATCGGCGAAGCGGTACTGCTCCGTGCGCTCGAACCGCTCGAGGGACTGCCGCTGATGCGCCGGCGCCGTCGCGTTCGAAGCGATCGCGAGCTGTGCAACGGGCCCGCGAAGCTCGTCCAGGCGATGGGGATCGAGCGCGCGCGCGACGGCGTCGATCTCTTGCGCGGCCCTCTCGGGCTCTTCCACGCGCGCGGCGCGGCGCAGTGCGACCCCGACGACGTCGTACGCACCGTGCGCATCGGGCTGACGCGCGGCGACGATCTCGAGCTGCGCTTCTACCTGCGCGGCGAACCGTGCGTGTCGCGGCGCTGACCGCGCCCCCCCCGATCAGTGCGGCGGATCGGCCGGCTTCTCCTCCGACTGCGGCACTTCCGGAGGTTCTTCGCCCGGCTTCTCGCCCGACTTCTCATCGGTGGGCGGCGAGTTGCGCGGAGGCGCGATCACCGTCTTGTTCCCCAGCGATTCTTGGTGCTGCTGGATCTCCCTTTGGATCTCGGGCGGGAGATCGCCGGGGATCACCATCGCGCCGTCCTCGGTGCCGATCGTCGAATCGTCGACGGTCGGCGGAGGCGCCTCGTCCTTGAGCAGTTCGGCCATCCGCTTCGCGAAGGTCGTCTTGTTGTACGACGGGATCGCGTACGCCCACTGCGAAAGGCGCGCGTTCAGCTCGGCGACTTCGGCTTGGACTTCCTCCGGCGTCTTCTTCGCCGCGGCCGATTCCGCGGGCTTCGCGGGCGTCGGCTCGCTCGATTCGCCTTCGGCCGCGGCTTCCGCGGGCTTCTCCTCCGGCGGCGCGGGAGGCGGCTCGTACGACGCGACGAAGCGGGCGTAAGTCTTCTCGCCTTGGTCTTTCAACGTGACCGTGACCACGAGGCCGTCGAACGTGGAGAAGCGCGAGGTCGCGCCGACGTTCGACGTGAAGTCGACCGTGTCGATCCGCGCCACGTCCTCGAGGTTCAGCCACTCGAGCGTCGACGACATCGAGCCCGCGACGGTCGCGTACTTGAGCTCGCGGCCGGCGGGAATGTTGGCGAGCGTGAAGTCGGTGGTCTCGGGCGTCGCCCGCTCGACCCGCACGATCTCGCCGTCGGGATGGGTGACCTCGACCGCGCGGATGCGGTCGCGCTTCACCTCGAGGATCTTCTTCGCCAGCCAATCGCTGCACGCCTCGGGCACTTGCAGATCGCTCTTGACGAGCCACGACTGCGCGTCGCCGGCCTTGCGCACGTAGAGCTGACCGGGCATGCCGGTCTTCCCGGTGTGCGCCTTGCCGACGATCAGCTTCGCCAGCTCCTTGCCGCTCGCGTCGCTCAGCGTGACGAGCGTCGACGTCGACCCCTCCGCGTCCGGATCCTGGACGCCGAGCGTCGCGTAGCGCGTGGCGTCCGACGTCTTCGCTTCGACGCGCGTCATCTCCGCGATGCCGATCAGCGCTCGGCGGATCGGCTCCAGATCGGCGCTGTAGGAATCTTTCTCCGCCAGGCCCCAGGACTCGCCGGTGCGCTTGAGCGTGCATTCGCTGCCGCTCTTCTTGACGTGCACGGTGGCGACGTCGTTGATCGAGCTCAAGAGCTCGGGGAAGAGCTTGGACCGGTCCGTCTTCGGTTGGACCTTGCCTTCGCGATTGCTCTGGAAGAGCACCGCGAGCACGACGACGACGGCGGTCAGCGCCAGGAGGACGCGTAGAGAACGTGCGTTCATGGTTCAGCTCGATTTCGTTCCGTTCTGCTGCGGACGCGCGCCTCGACTCGATCTCAAGCTCGCGGTGACGATCGCGACGATGACGACGATCATCGGGACGAACCCGATGTTCGCGAACTTGAGCCAGGTGCCGAGGCTTTCGATGTCCTTCTGGAGCTCGTGCTGCACCTTGCGCAGCTCCTTGCGCGTCTTGACGCGCTCGTCGCGGAAGCGCTCGAGCTCCGCCTGCTGCTCCGGGCTCAGGATCAGCGCGCTGCCGGCGTCCTTCGTGCTCTGCAGCGCCGCGAGCTTCTGCTCGGTGTCGCGCAGCTTGTCCTCGAGCTCCTTCGCCTTCTGCCGGTAGTTCGTCTCGGCCTCGCGACGGATCTCGACGACGCGATCGAACGGCCGGTTGAAGCGCCCGCGGCTGCGCAGACTGATCAGGTCGTTGCTGCCCGACAGGTTGTCGATCGCATTGATCGCGAAGTCCGCGTTCGCCGCCATCGGGATCGCGATGCGTTGCCCGAAGAGGTTCTGCGTGCGGGTCCAGTACCGATCCTCGAGCAGGTCGGCGTCCGCGACGACGATCACGTTGATCGGTCCGCTCGATTCCTTGAGCGACGCAGCGTTGTCTTCCTCGGTCGGCAGTGAGCCGTCCGACGGGTTCTCCGTCACCGGTTTCCCGTCGGGATACGCCGACTTCACGGAGCCGTGGACGCGGGCCGCGAGCATCAGCTTCTCGTTGCCCGAGACGAACCGCTCCAGGAGCCCGCCCGGATCCGTGCTGAACTGGATGCTCGACTTGGGGACTTGCATCGAGTTCGCGCTCGTCTCCATCAACGGCGTGATCGTGGTGGTCGCACCCTCCGCCTTCCTCAGGATGCCGGCGTTCGCGAGGTTGACGGTGCCGAGCTGGCTCGTGACGAAGTCGTCCTTCGAGAGCGCGCCTTTCTCACGCGTCAGCGCCAGCCACACGATGTAGTCGACGGGCTGGTTCTGGTACCCGACGCGCATCGCGTTGTCGCGGTCGCCGGCCAGGCTCTCCGGCGCCAGCTCCAGGCCCCACGCGCCGAGCAGCGGACCGAGGTCGGAGCTGCGGTTCGCCGTCATCGCCGCCATCGGGTTCTGCGGATCGCTGCGAACTTGCTGCACGTCGCAGTAGGGGTCGATGAACGCGAGCAGCTTGCCGCCGCCGAGGACGTATTGATCGATCGCGAACAGCGCGTCGGGCGTGATGCCCTGCGGGTGGACGACGAGCAGCACGTCCACGTCCGGTTCGATCTTGGAGGTCGTCAACGGGACGTTGCGGAGCTCGAAGAGCTGCTGGATCTGCTCGGTGATGAACCACGCCTGCGAATCTGCATTGGGGTTCTGCATCCGCGCGAGCGGGTTGCCTTCCATCGGCAGGCTCGTCATCAACCCGACGACCGGCTTCTTGGGATTCGTCAGGTTGTAGATGATCTTGGTGATCTCGTACTCGAGCGCCTCTTCGCGGTTCTCCTGGAAGAAGGGGATGATCTCTTCCTGGTCGGTCGTGTTCGTCGCGGCGAGGCCGAAGTAGAGCATCTCGCCGCTCGCGGTCGCCGGAACCCCCTGCAGTCCGAAGCCGACCGCGCGGTCTTCCTCCTCGGAGAACGGCTCGGGGTCGGCGATCTCGAGCGTCAAGTGACCGTTCGAGTGCGTGACGTACTCTTCGAGGAGCTCTTGGACGCGCTGCGCGAAGCTGTCCAGGCCCGGGGTGTTCGACGCGACCTTTTTCGAGAAGTAGAAGCGCAGCGTGATCGGCTCGGTCAGCGTCCGGAGCACGTTCTTCGTGCCGTCCGAGAGCGTGTAGAGCTTGTTCGCGGTCAGGTCGATCCGGGCCGACTTCAGCGCGACGTTCGCGAAGACGTTGAACGCCACGAACAGGACGACGGCCACGAAGAGCCCGGTGCTGGAGAGGATCTTCTTCATCGAGTTTCTCCTAGTCCGCCTTCTTGAGGTCGAGCAGGATCGCGTTCGCGACGAGGCAGCACGCGATCAGCGATCCGAAGAACGCGAGGTCGCGCGCGTCGATCACGCCGCGCGTGATCGCGTTGAAATGCGTCAGGAAGCTGAACGAGCTGATCGTGTCGACGAGGAGCTGCGGCGCCCACCCGGTGAAGAACTCGAGCACGGCCGAGAAGCCCGCCAGGATGAACAAGAGGCAGATCACGAGGCTGATCACGAACGCGATCACCTGGTTCTTCGTCAGCGCCGAGATGCACGCGCCGATCGCGAGGTAACCGCCCGCCATCAGCAAGCTGCCGAGGTAGCTCGTGAAGATGACTCCGTTGTCCGGCTCGCCGAGGTAATTGACCGTGATCCAGATCGGCACGGTCAGCGCGAGCGCGATCGCTGTGAAGCACCACGCCGCGAGGTACTTGCCCATCACGACTTGAGTCATCGACACGGGCAGCGTCATCAGGAGCTCGATCGTCCCGGTCTTGCGCTCCTCGGCCCACAGGCGCATCGAGATCGCCGGGATCAAGAAGAGGTAGAGCCAGGGGTGGAACGCGAAGAACGGCTGCAGGTCGGCTTGCTCGCGCTCGTAGAAGCCGCCCAGGTAGAACGTGAAGATTCCCGTCAGGAACAGGAAGATCACGATGAACACGTACGCGACCGGCGTCGCGAAGTAGCCGGCGAGCTCGCGCCTGAACAGGACCAGTGTGTTTCTCACGCTTCGTTTCTCCTAGCTGGCGAGGACGCGGTCGCCGGTCGTGATGCGGCGGAAGACTTCGTCGAGCGGGCCCTGCGCTTGGAGCTCGCCCGGTGAGCCGTCGAACAGGATCTTGCCGCGCGCGATGATGATGGCGCGCGTGCACACCGCCTCGACCTCCTCGAGGATGTGCGTCGAGAGCACGATCGCCTTGTCCTTCGCCATGCGACGGATCAGGGTGCGGACCTCGTGCTTCTGATTGGGATCGAGGCCGTCGGTCGGCTCGTCGAGCACGAGCACCTGCGGATCGTGGAGGATAGCCTGCGCCAGACCGACTCGACGCTTGAAGCC
>CAZQHA010000315.1:0-5542 GCA_964592795.1 uncultured Planctomycetaceae bacterium
GTCGGGGAAGCGCGCTCGCGACCGTCCATTGGGTGGCGGTGTTCCTGATCCCGGGCGCGTGCCTGGTGCTCGGCCTCTTCACCGCGTGGAAGCGGAGGCGCTGATGCGGCGCTCGACTCTCGTCCTCCTCGCGATCGTCGTGGCGGGGCTTTTCGCGCTCTACCTGTGGCAGGACCGAGCCGAACGCGTTCGCGCGCAGGACGAGGACCTGCCGCTCTTCGAGGGTCTCGACGCCGCCACGGTCACCGCGGTGCGCATCGAATCGACCGAGCGCGACACGCACGTGCGCGCCGAGAGGGGTGCGGACGGCCGTTGGAAGCTCGTCGATCCGGTCGCGGTCGCGGCGGACACCGCCCTCTTCGACCACCTCGTCTCGTCCGCGCTCTCGCGCCGCGGCAGCGTCGTGCCGGCCTCGGAGGGCGACGCGCGATCGCTCGGCTTCGAGCCGCCGCGCGCGATCCTCGAGCTCGAGAGCGCCTCGAACGGCGCCGCGCGGCGCCAGCGTGTCGAGATCGGCGCGCTCGATCTCGACGGCGATCGCGTGTACGTGCGCGTCCGCGGCCGCATCCTGCGCACGTTGCGCGACCTCGACACGACGCTCGCGCGCCACGTCGACGACTACAAATCGCGCGAGGTGCTCCAACTCGACGCGCGAGAGGTCGTCGAAGCGCACCGCACGGGATCGGCCGCGTTCCAGCACGGGGAGACGCCTCCCCGGCTCGACCTGGACGCGTGGGTCGACGGCGAGCAATGGCGCGCGACCGCGCCGGTCAAGGCCGCGCTCGATCCGGTCGCGATGGCCCTGTGGGTCCAGGGCGCGACGCGCCTCGAGGCCGCGCGCCACGTCCAGGACGGCGCGGCCGCGCCCGGCGATTACGGGCTCGATCCGCCCGAGCTTTCGATCGAGCTCGTGACCGCCCGCGATGCGCGAGAGACGCTCCATTGCGGCCGCCCGGAGCACGCTCCCGGCAGGAAGTGGTTCGCGCGCCTCGCCGGGCAGCCGTCGATATGGGCGGTCGACGAGAACGCCGTGCGCCTGCTCGCGGCGCCGATCGACAGCTTGCTCGATCACCGCTTGGTGCGACGTAGATCCGGAGCGATCGACGGGATCACGCTGCGCACCGACGATCGCGAGCTCCTCGTCGCGCGACACGGACGCGAGTGGAACGTCAGCGAGAAGCGCGGGCACGGCGACTTCACGTTCCCGCGTCGGGCCGAGACGGCGCGCGTCGACGACTTGATCGGACGACTCGAGGCGGTCGAGTTCGCCGGATTCGTCTTCGACCGCGCGTTCGAGCCGTCGGCGGGCGGCGGGACACTCTCGGTCCAATCGGGCGACGACGTGCAGGCCGGGACGATCGGCGCGCGCTTCACGAGCGAGAGCGGTGCGGTGGCGCTCCAGTTCCAGCGGTCGGGCGACTCGGTGGTCGCGCTCGTCGACACGAGTCTCGCCGACCTCGTGCGCATCCCGATGGAGGAGCTCCTGAGCCTAAAGCTCCTCGACATCCTCGAGATCGACCAAGCGTCTCTGCGGATCTCCGGCCTGGGGGCCGAGCGGAGATACGTGCGCGGCAAGGGCGGCGTGTGGTCCGCGCCGGATCTCGCGGTGCGCGCGCAGGAGCTCGACGCCGTGCTCGATCCGCTGCTCTTCCTGCGCGCGGAGAAGCATCGTCCGCACGGCGCGAGCGACCCGCTGGTCGATCCGATCACGATCGAGTTCACGAGCCGGGCCGACGCCCGCACGGCGTACACGATCGGGCTGACTGCGCCGGGGGACGGCGCGGCGCCCCAAGTCGAGGTCGACATCGAGGGTCGGCGCGCGCTGCTCGCAAGGAAGGACCAGGGCCTCCATGCGAAGCTCGCGGCCCTGCTGAAGTAGCGGCGGCAATCGATTCGGGCGCTTGCCTCGACGCGGGCCCGCCCCTAACGTCTCCCTAACCGGCGAGCGCCGCCGGTCGAGCGAGGGTTTCCGTGGTCGAGCCGCAGCAGTTCGCTTCCATCCCATCGTCCGCGCACGATCCAGTTCGCACTCCCGATCCCACGCGCGGATCGAGGCGCCGATCGCGCTCGCGCGAAGGTCTCGACGCGCTCGTCGATCGGCTGAACGGCGACCCGATGATCGCGTCGTGCATCGACCACTGGCACGTCGAGCCCGCGCGCGCCGCGCGTTTGGGGGATTTCCCAAGCCGCCTCGACGCGCGTCTCGTCGAGCTCTGCCGAGCGCGCGGCGTCGAGAGCCTCTACGACCATCAAGCGCGTTTCGTCGAGCTCGCGCTCGACCGTCGCGACGTGCTCGTCGCGACTCCGACCGCGTCCGGCAAGACGCTCTGTTACACGCTGCCGATCCTTCAATCGCTGATCGAGTCGCGCGGCCGCTCGCGCGCGCTGTTCCTCTTCCCGACGAAGGCGCTGAGCCAGGATCAGTCCTCGGTGCTGACCGCGTGCGTCGAGGAGCTCGGCGAGGACTGGCACGCGTTCACGTACGACGGTGACACGCCGCCGTCCGTGCGCCGGACGCTGCGCGAGCGCGGTCACCTCGTGCTCACCAATCCGTGGATGCTGCACGCCGGGATCCTGCCGAACCACGCGAAGTGGGCCGAGCTCTTCCAGGGGCTCGAGTTCGTCGTCATCGACGAAGTGCACACGCTCTCGGGCGTGTTCGGGAGCAGCGTCGCGAACGTCTTGCGACGCCTCGTGCGCATCGCCCGCCACTACGGGTCCGAGCCTCGTTTCCTGTGCTGCTCGGCGACGCTCGCCGAGCCCGCCGAGCACGCGCGCCGTCTCCTGGGCCGCGACGTCGACGTCGTCGACGGCAGCGGCGCGCCGTCCGGCGAGCGCGTCTTCGGCGTGTACAACCCGCCGATGCTGAACCCGATCGCGGGCCTGCGCGCGAACGCGCTCGAGGAGGCGCGGCGGCTGGCGCTCGCCGTGTGCGGCCCGCGCCACCAGACGATCTTCTTCTGCCGCCAGCGCACGGCGGTCGAGGTGCTCACGCGCTACCTCAAGGCACAGGCCGGCGCGATGGGCCTCGCCGCGGACGAGATCCACGGCTACCGCGGCGGTTACCTGCCGCTCCTGCGGCGCGAGATCGAGGACGGCCTCCGTTCGGGCCGCGTGAAGGTCGTCGTGTCGACGAACGCGCTCGAGCTCGGCATCGACATCGGTGCGCTCGACGTCGCGGTCCTCGTCGGCTATCCGGGCTCGCAAGCGTCGTTCTGGCAACGCGCCGGACGCGTCGGCCGTCGTGGAACGAAGAGCCTCGTGATCCAGATCGCGCAGTCGGATCCCGTCGACCAGTACCTCGTGCGTCACCCGGAGATCCTGTTCGGCTCACCGCGCGAGCGCCTGGGCCTCGACGCGAACAACCTCGTGATCCTGTCCGACCAGGTGAAGTGCGCGGCGTTCGAGCTGCCGTTCCGATCGTCGACGGACGTGTCGAGCGTGGGCGAGGTCGACGACGTCGGATTCGCGGGAGCGAACGACACCGCCGCGATCCTCGACTACTTGACCGAGGAATCGCGGCTTCTCCATCGCAAGGACGGCACCTGGTACTGGATGGCGGACGCGTACCCCGCGCAAGACGTCTCGCTCGGCGGCGGCGCGCCCGACAACGTGCTCGTGCTCGACGCCGAGACGAAGCTCGCGATCGGCGAGATCGACCGCGCGGGCTCGATCACGAGCGTGCACGAGGGCGCGATCTACCAGGTCGAAGGCGAGACGTGGATCGTCGAGCGGTTCGACTACGAGAACCGGCGCGCGTACGCGAAGCGCGTCGACAGCGACTACTTCACCGAGGCCGAGGTCGACACCGACGTGCGCGTGCTGCGCCTCGAGGCGCGCGAGATGCGCGCGCGAGCGAGCGCGAGCGCTGCGGAGGACTACTCCGTGTGGCGCGGCGAAGTGCACGTCACGACCGTCGCGACGCAGTACAAGAAGATCCGTTTCTACACGCGGGAGAACGTCGGCGCGGAGGACATCCACCTGCCGCCGGAGGAGCTCGACACCGAGGCGTTCGTGCTGACGCTCTCGAACGAGAGCGGGGTCGAGATCGGTCTCGCCGCCGGCGATCGCGGCAGCGCGTGGCACGGCCTCGGCGCGCTCCTGCGCCGCGTGGCGCCGCTCTTCCTGCGCTGCCAGCCGCGCGACCTGGGCCTCTCGACCCAGGTCGCGTCGCCGCACTTCAAGCGACCGGCCATCTTCTTCTACGACAGCGTGCAGGGCGGAGTCGGGCTGTCCGAGGTCCTGTTCAAGGGCTACCGGACGTGGTTCGAAGTGGCGCTCGACGTCGCGTCGCGCTGCGCGTGCAGCGGCGGCTGTCCCGCGTGCGTGGGCCCCGCCGAAGCCGTCGGGTCGCGCGGCAAGGAGCTCGTGCGCGCGTTGCTCGAGCACTTCGTGAACGGAGTC
Organism: uncultured Planctomycetaceae bacterium; assembly: GCA_964592795.1. GTDB lineage: Bacteria > Planctomycetota > UBA1135 > UBA1135 > JANLUN01. Next base: position 4,405 of record CAZQHA010000315.1, read on the forward strand.
GCGCCTTCGCCCCGCGCATCGCTCGCGCCGGAGGATCCGTGACCGATCCGTTCCGCGATCGCCTGCGCCGGATGCGGCGCGAGCCCGTCGCCGACGCGGCCGCGCCGCCCCACGCGTCGTCGGTCCGCGACCTGCTCGCGCGACGCCGACCCGCGGAACCGCGCGCCGCCGACGGCGATCGCGCATGGACCGTCGGAACGCCCGCCGGGCTCGAGGAACGACACGTCCTCGAAGGACGCGTCGTGCTGCGCCCGGCTCGATTCGGCTGCGCGCATCGACACGGCGCGTATCGTCTCGACGAAGCGCGAGCGATCGACGCGGGCGACGTCGCGCTCCTCGCGTGCGATCCCGCGCTCGGAAAGGTCGACTTCTCGCGCGCGCTGTACTTCGACACCGAGACGACCGGTCTCGCGGGAGGCGCGGGCACGTACGTGTTCGTCGTCGGCATGGGCGCGTTCGAGGGCGGCGAGTTCTCGCTCTGGCAGGGCTTCCTCGCGCACCCGTCGGAAGAGCGGGCGCTCCTGTGCGAAGTGGCGCGCCGCATGCGCTCCGCGGGCGCGATCGTCTCGTTCTTCGGCAAGTCGTTCGATCGACACCGCCTCGAGGACCGCATGCGGGTGCACGGGATCGAACCTCCGTTCCGCGACGTGCTCCACCTCGACCTCTTCCATCCGCTGCAGCGCCTGTACCGCGGCGCGCTCGCCGACACGCGCCTCTCGACGCTCGAATCCGCGCTGTGCGGCGTGGAGCGCGACGGCGATCTCACCGGCGCTCTCGCGCCGGCGGCGTGGTTCGACTTCCTGGCCGGACGTCCGCACGCGCTCGAGGGAGTCCTCGCGCACAACCGCGACGACGTGCTGAGCCTGGTGACGCTGCTCGCGCACCTGGGACGCGCGCGGTGCGAGCGGCGCGTGGACGGAGAGCCGCTCGCGGGCCCCGCGGCCGCGCGCGCGCACGGCATCGGTCGAATCCTCGCGCGGACCCATCGACACCGCGAAGCGGCGGAGTGGTTCGGACGCGCCTCGGACCGCGCGGCCGGCGATCCGGCGTGCGGCGGCGCGGCCCGCCGTCTGAGCTTGGCTCAGGCCGAGGCGCTCGCGAAGTGCGGAGCGGTCGCCGGTGCCCTCGAGATCCTTTC
>CAZQHA010000316.1:0-5515 GCA_964592795.1 uncultured Planctomycetaceae bacterium
GGTGTTCATGCGGCCTTCGGTCAGGTCGAACATCTCGCCGCGGTCCTGCAGCATGAAGCCGCACGGCGGCGTCATGCCCGAGCCCATGCCGCGGTAGTTGCTCTGGATCAGCGACACCATGTTGCCGGCCTCGTCCGCGGTCGACAGGCAGATCGTGTCGCCGTGCTCGAGCGCGGGATTGCCGGGCGGGTAGCTCCGGCCCGCGCGGTCGAGCGAGATCAGCTCGCGGCGCTTCTTCGCGTATTCCTTCGAGATCAGCTCGGCCGTCGGCAGGCGGCTGAACTCCGGATCGGCGTAGAAGAGCGCGCGGTCCTCGAACGCGAGCTTCTTCGCCTCGACGAACGCGTGCACGTACTCCGCGCTGCCGAAGCCCATCGCTTTGACGTCGAAGCCTTCGAGGATGTTGAGCATCTGCAGCGCCGCGATCCCTTGTCCGTTCGGCGGCAGCTCCCACACGTCGTAGCCGCGGTAGCTCGTCGACACCGGATCGACCCAATCCGACCGGTGCGTCGCGAGGTCGGCGTACGTGAGGAAGCCGCCTTGCTCCTTCATGTACGCCTCGATCTTGCGCGCGATGTCACCCTTGTAGAACGCGTCGCGTCCACCGTTCGCAATCGCATCGAGCGTGTCCGCGAGGCGCGGATTCTGGAACGACTCGCCGGTCCTCGGCGCGCGGCCGTCGATCAGGAACGTCTCCGCGAAACCGGGGCTCTTCGCGAACACGCGCGCGCTGCGCTCCCAGTAATACGCGACGAGCTCGGTGATGGGCGCGCCTTCGCGCGCGTAGCGGATCGCCGGCGCGAGCACCGCCTTCATCGGGAGCTTGCCGAACCGCGCGTGGAGCTCGAACCAGCCGTCGACGCAACCGGGGACGCTCACCGGCAGCGGTCCGTGCGGCGGGATGCGCGTGATCTTGCGGCGCCGGAACTCCTCGAGCGTCAGCGACGCCGGCGATCGTCCGCTCGCATTGAGACCGGCGAGCTTCTTCGCCTGCGCGTCCCACACGATCGCGAAGAGATCACCGCCCAGGCCGCATCCGGTGGGCTCGATCAGCGCTTGCACGGCGTTCGCCGCGATCGCCGCGTCGACGGCGGATCCGCCTTGCTTCAGGACGTCGAGCGCGGCCTGCGTCGCGAGCGGCTGGCTCGTCGCGGCCATCCCGTGTCGCGCGATGACCTCGGAGCGGGTCGCGAAGCTCTTGCCGGTGATGCGATCCGACGGGGTCACGGCGAGGAGCACGGACAGAACGGCGCAGTCGATCCACACGGCGGCCTCCAGGTTCGCGCCGGAGTGTCGCACGCGGCGCGCGGCGGAGCCAGACGAAAGCGCGGCGCGCTCGGCCGCGGGTGCGGCGGAGCGCGCGTGATTTCGAGTCGTCGTCGCTCGCGCTACTGCGTGACGCCCGAGACGACGAGCGCGAGCGGCGTCAAACCCGTCTGCACCGAGCCGAGCACCGTCGGCTGGCTCGTGATCGGATCGATCGACATGACCGACACGTCGCTCGACGCGCTGTTCACGACGTAGAGGAAGCGGCCCGACGGATCGACCGCGAGGTCGTGCGGCGAGTTTCCGTCCTCCGTCACCCACGGCGGGACGATCGGCGCGCCGGTCGAGTCGATGCCGAACGACGCGACGTGACCCGCGCCGCTGCCGAAGTAGGAAACGTGGCAGAAGCGGCCGTCGGGGTTGAACGCGATCGCGCTCGGCGTCAGGCCCGACGTCGCGGCGCCGGGCAAGAGCGTGAGCGTGCCGTCCGCGCCGCTGATCGCGTAGTGCACGACGCTGTTCGTTCCCTGCATCGTCGCGTACGCGTACCGGCCGCTGGGGTGGAAGCCCAGCGCGAACACGCCGCTCGCGATCACCGTCGCCGACACCTGCGGGATGCCGAGCACGAGCGTCATCCGGAACGCGGAGATCGAGCTCACGCCGCCCGAGGGCGCGCCGCTGTTCGCGACGTAGAGGAAACGGCCGGTGGGGTCGCACGAGACCCACGTCGGACGTTGGCCGACCTGCTGCGTGATCACCGAGTTCAGGATGCCGGTGTCCGGATTGATCGAGTACGTGACCATGTACCCGTCGTCGGGCTGGTTGACGTTCTGCGTGACCGCGTACAGGAACCGACCGGACGGCTCGATCGCGAGGTGCGTCGGATTGCCGGCGATCGCCTTCTTCGGCGCGGCTTCGGTCAGCACGCCCGTGTTCGAATCGATCGCGAACTGGCTGATCGTGCCCTCGGCGTTGTTCGCGACGTACGCGAACTCGAGGTGCGGATCGATCGCGATCGAGCTGGGCTCGTCGCCCGAGAGCGTCGCGAGCCCCGACTCGGTCAACATCCCGCTCGCGGGATCGACCGTGAAGCTCGACACGTCGTCCGATTCGCTGTTCGCGACGTGGACGAAGCGCGGCGTCCACTGCGCCGGGCGGTCACCCGGCGCGAACGCCAGCGACACCGGGCCGTTGCGGGTCACCATCGTGTCGACCATCGTGATCGTCCCGTTTTCCGGGTTGATCGAGTAGCGGCGCAAGTCGTTCGTGAACCGGTTCGCGACGTAGAGGAACGCGCCCGTCGGATCGATCGTGATGCACGAAGGCGACGTCCCGGCGGCCACGGTGTCGAGGATCTGCAAGTTGCCGCTCTGCGTGTCGACCGTGAAGCACGAGACCGAGCTGCCGAGCTCGTTCGCGACGTACGCGTACCTCCCGGAGGGGTGCACGACCACGCGGGTCGGACGATCGCCCGCGCTGTCCCCGGAAAGGAAATTGACGGTTCCCGACACCGGGTGGAACGTCAGCGGGAGCACGCTGTCGATCGCTTCGAGCGTGACGTAGATCACGTCCTGGTACGGATCGACGGCGACCGACAAGGGGCGCGCGCCGTTCAGGAGCTTCGGCGGTCCGTTCGGCGCGATCGAACCGGTCGCTTGGTTGATGTAGTAGACCTGCACGGCGGACAGGAATCCGAACTGGCTCACCTGTCCCGGCGGATCCGGCCAACCGTACGCGGTCACGAACAGGAATCGACCCGCGGGATCGATCGCGAGCGACGTCGGCTGCACGCCCGACGGATAGGGCCAGATGATCGGCGCGAGCGCGCCGGTCGCCTGGTTGATCGAGTAGATCCAGATCTGATCGACGCCCATCGCGGTCACGTAGAGGAACCGCCCGTCGGGATCGAGGACGAGATCGTGCGGGCCCGCGCCCGTGGGCACCGCGCCGCGCGCGGTGAGCCATCCGGTGTCCGGATCGATCTCGTAGATCGAGATGTTGTTCGTTCCGGCGTTCACGACGAACGCGAAGCGCCCGTCCGGATGCACGACCATCTTCTCGGGTTGCAGCTGCTCGAACTCGGAGAGCACGTAGCCCTTCCGCTGCAGGACGCCGGTCTTCGTGTCGACGCTGAAGATGGAGATCGTCGAGTCCTCGCGGCTGACGGAGTACGCGAAGCGCACCGGCGACACGACGGTCATCGTGACGTCGAACTCGGTCGAGCCGGCCGTGTTCTCGGCCTTGATCGTGTACGTCGTGCGCGGTGCGTTCGCCGTCGGAGTGCCCGAGATCACGCCGGTCGCCGGATCGAGCGTCAGCCCGGCCGGGAGCGCCGGAGTCGACGTGTACGCGTCGACTTCGCCGACGACCGTCGGAACGTTCGGCTCGATCGGCGCGGCGCGCGGATAGATCGAAATCGTGGACGGGTAATGAAGGTTCTCCGGCGCGGTCACCGGCGTCCCACCGCCGCCTCCGCCTCCGCCACCGCCGCCGCCTCCGCCGCCGCACGCTGCCAGCAGCGCGACGACGATGCCCGACCACACGCGTCCTGAAATCGTCATTGCCAGTTCCTGAATCTCATTCCATCCAGGCGGGATCCCTGAGTGTTCTCCCGGATGGCCTGCTGTGAGTCGTAACCTGGACCGAACGTTGAGTCTACTTTGGAACCCTCGCTGGGGAGCGCCGCGGATCTAGGTACCGCAGGGTCTGCCAACCCCGACTCGCTCCCACTGCCTAGGCCAAGTCTACCCCGAGATTCGACCCCGGCTGAGGTGCCCGATGGAGGGACGCCGGCCGCAGCCGATCGGGTTCCCTCGATTACGGACTTGTCATCAGGCGCCCGCGGTGGCCTTCGCGAGCAGTCGCTCCGCCAGCGCGCGCGCCTTGATCACGCACTGATCGGAGTTGTCGTACTCGAACCGGCCGAAGCGGCCCAGCGGCACGATCGCGTTCGTTTCGAGCCAGTCGAGCGCGACCTTGCGCCGCCGGGTGTAGCCGTGATCGAAGACGACGTAGGCGTGCCGGATCTCGCTGCGATCGTGGAAGAGCACTTCCTCGCGGCGCACGAGCCCGGCGTGCACGAGGCCGTCGATCACCTCGCGCTCGAGCTCCTCGCCGGGGTAGGGCTGACCGCCGGGCAGCGTCACCTCGCACAGGAACGAGCACTTGCCGCGCGGCGCGTTCTCGGGCGAGTAGTTCGACATGTACGTGACGCGGTTCGCCGGGCCCTGCGAGTCGTGGGGGAGGTAGATCCAGGAGAGATCGGGGTGCTCCGGTCGATCGAGCGCGAGCAGGATACAGACGATGCCATTGTACTCGAGCTCGGTCATCGCGCGCGCGACGTCCGCGGGCATGCCCTTCACGATCCGCGGCATGTCGGTCAGCGCGAGCGTGCTGACGACGAAGTCGAACTCCTCGCCGTTGACGCGCCAGCGCGAGCCCTTCGACACGAGATCTGTGACCGGCGTCTTCAGCCGCACGCGCGGCAGGATCGTCGACGCGATGCCGTCGGTGATCGCTTGGAACCCGCCGCGGCGCGGGTAGTAGAAGATCGACTGGTGCGTGTAGCCCTCGGTGCGGATGCCGACGGCCGAACGGAGCACGTCCTCGACGGGGGCGTCGGGCACGCGGCCGGCGACCCAGTCGCTCGTGACGTGCGACAGATCGCGCTTCCAGACCTTCACGTTGTAGGGGTCCATGAAGTGCTTCGCGATGCCGTCGCCGAAGCGCCAGCGGATCCACGCCGCGAAGTCGGCCGGCGCCTTCGAGCCGTCGACCTGCCGGCGGTGCCAGGCATTGACGTAGCCCGACAGGCAGTCGAAGTTCGCTTCCGGCGGCAGGTCGCCCAGGCCGTTCTCGAACGGGTAGTTGACCCAGCGGTGCTCGAAGCGGATGCGCGTGTGGCGATCCTTCTTCACGAAGGCGCTCTCGCCGCCCGCGCAGCGCTTCATCCAATCCATCGCGGGCTTGTCCTTGCTGTACAGGATGTGCCCGCCGGCGACGTCGTAGGTGTAACCGTCGACGATCTTCGATTGGCAGAGGCCCCCGACCCGCGAGTCGGACTCGAAGAGGTGGATCTGATCGGGGCGGACGCCGCCCTCGATCAGGAAACGGGCTAGCGACAGGCCGGATACGCCGGCACCGAGGATGGCGATCTTCACGCTGGGGCGGTTCGCCGACCCGGACCGCGGATCGGCGAGCAACTCACGATATCACGCGGGGAGGGTCGCGCCGAGCGCCTAGGGAGTCC
>CAZQHA010000317.1:0-5497 GCA_964592795.1 uncultured Planctomycetaceae bacterium
CATGCGGAGCGTTGTACGCGACGTACAAGAACCACGGCTCGCTCATGCTCGCGAGCGCGGCGATCGCCTCCTTCGTGATGTCGGTCGTGATGTACGTCGTCGACGTCATCGGGACGCCGTCGACGACCTTGTGCCAATCGAAGTAGTTCCCCACGGCGCCGTGGAGCAAGCCGGCGTAGCGATCGAAGCCGCTGTCGTTCGGGTGCGTCGCGCCGAGATTGCCCGCGACGTGCCACTTGCCCGCGCAGCGGCGGTCGTAGTCCGTGAGCAGCTCGGGAAGCGTCGTCTCCGCGAGCGAGAGCCCCGGATCGACGTGCGCGAGCGCGTTGCCGACGCCCGTTCGAAACGGATGGCGTCCCGTCAGGAACGACGCGCGCGTCGGCGAGCAGACTGGATGCCCCCAAGCGTTGCGGAAGAGGAGCCCGCCGGCCGCGAGCGAGTCGATGTTCGGCGTGCACGGCGCCGCGCTCGATTCGCCGTAGGCGCGCACCAGGTCGACGCCCAAGTCGTCGGCGGCGATGACGAGGACGTTCGGGACCTTCGCGATCGGACGCTCGGGAGCGTGCGCACCCTGCAGCGCGATCGCGAGCGCGGGGACGAGGAGCAGCATGGCGCAGTCGGCGGGGGATTGCGGCTCAGCATAGCGACCCGCGCTCGATCCGGGTCGGCCTACCCCGCACGCCGGTCGCCCGCAGGTTCACCCCTTGACGCACACGAGCTGGCGCAAGGTGTGGACGATCTCGACGAGGTCCTTCTGCGCTTCCATCACGGCGTCGATCGGCTTGTACGCCATCGGCGTCTCGTCGACGACGCCGGCGTCCTTGCGGCACTCGACGTGCGCCGTCGCGCGCGCGTGGTCCTCGACGCTGAACGTGGCCTTGGCCTTCGTGCGCGACATCGACCGGCCGGCTCCGTGCGAGCAGCTCTCGAAGCTCTCCTTGTTGCCCTTGCCGCGCACGATGTAGGAACGCGTGCCCATCGAGCCCGGGATGATCCCGAGCTGACCCGCACGCGCGCTGACCGCGCCTTTGCGCGTGAGGAATACGTCGGCGCCGTAGTGGTGCTCGCGCGCGACGTAGTTGTGATGGCAGTTCACGGCGACCAAGTCGGCGCGGAACGGAGGCACGCCCTTGGTCTTCGACACTGCGCCGACGACCGCTTCCATCATCAATGCGCGGTTCGTCATCGCGAAGCGCTGTGCCCACTCGACCGCCTCCACGTAGTCGACGAAGTGCGGCGAGCCCTCCTTCAAGTACGCCAGATCGTGGTCCGGCAGGTTCCCGAGCTGCGCGTGCATGTCCTTCTTCGCGAGCTCGATGAAGTGCGTGCCGATCCGATTGCCGACGCCGCGGCTGCCCGAGTGCAGCATGAACCAGACGCGCTCGGCTTCGTCGAGGCACACCTCGATGAAGTGATTGCCGGTGCCGAGCGTGCCGAGGTGCGTGCGGTGGTTCGACTTCTCGATCGCCGGGTGCTTCGCCGTGATGCGGTCGAATTGCGGACCGAGGTCCTTCCAGGCCAAGTCGGCACGCGCGGGCGGCGTCTCCCACGAACCCTTGTCGCGTCCGCGAGTCGTCCGGCCGTGCGGCACCGCGCGCTCGATGTTCGAGCGCATCGGCGCGAGGTCGTCGGGCAAGTCCTTCGCGGCGAGCGAAGTCTGCACCGCCATCATGCCGCAGCCGATGTCCACGCCGACCGCGGCCGGCACGATTGCGCCGACGGTCGGCACGACGCTGCCGACGGTCGCGCCGATGCCGTAGTGCACGTCGGGCATCGCCGCCACCCAGCGGTGCACGAACGGCAGGCGCGCGACGTTGTGGAGCTGGCGGCGCGCCTCGTCCTCCATGGACACGCCGCGGATCCAGGCCTTGATGGGCACGCCCTCGGTCTCGATCCGTTCGTAGTTCTTCGCGTCGACCATCGTCGTTCTCTGGATCCGGCGGGCGGGTAGGAATGCTCGCGGCGACCGAGTGTTCCGCGACACTTGTAGTTCCGACGCAGGGGAGACTCCGCCGTCGCGTCCAGACGAGCCGCTAGCTCACCACGGAAACCGGTGGTAGTGGTGGCCGTACCAGAAGAGCAGCCCGACGATCACGATTCCCCATCCGAGCCCGAGCGACCACGCGACGTGACGACGCGTCGCGAGCGCCGTGCTCGACAGGAGGAACACCGCGAAGCCGCTCGCGTAGCACGCCGGGCTCTGTCCGAGCAGCGCGATCCAACCTCGGTTCACGGGATTGCGGCACACGCAGTTGGGGACGAGCAACGCGAGCGCGAGCGCGCCGGCGCACGCGAGCCACACGTTCCAGCCGGTGAGCGCGTACAAGAGGAGGAGCAGCGACACCGCCGGTGCGACGCCGCGCATCAGCGCTTCGCACATCCGCGTGCAGCCGATGAAATCGAGGCCCATGCAATCGAGCACGGCCGCGAGCAGCGCGGCCGGCACCGCGAGCGCGAGCGCGAGCCGCTGCCACGCGCGGATCGGCTCCGCCGACGGCGCGCCGCGCAGGAGGCTCCACACGCTCGGTCCCACGACCGCGAGGAACCCGACGAAGAAGAGCGCGACGGCGACGCCGATCGCGGCGTGCACGCGGAAGAAGTCGTACACGAGTCGGCCGAGGATGACGGAGGCGACGAGGAGCCCGGCGAGCGCGAACCATGCGAACGCCTGTACGAAGCGGGGCGGGCGAGCGTCCATTCGCGACAGCCTAGCCGGGACGTGGAATCGCTCGGAAGGGCGCACTACGGTGTCCTCGTGAGACACGCTTGGACGGGCGGTCAGTACAGCCTGTGGCGCGCGCTGTGCGCGGTGCTGATCGTCGTCGCGTTCGTGCCCTTCGCAAAGACGCCGGTCGCCGTCGCGTTCGGGCTCGGGGCGCTGTGTCTCGCGATGGGATGGTGGGATCGGATCGCGGCGTTCGTGCTCGCCGGGATGTGGATCGCGTGCGGCGCCGTCTGGCCCGAGCGCGGTCCGATGGGCGCCGCGGTCGCGGGCGCGCTGCTGCTCCACGGAGTGACTCCGCCTCGGCCGTTCGGATCGCTCGCCGCGCTCGGTCGCTCGGATCCGAGCGGGAGCTGGATCCGTCCGGCGTGGACGCACGCGGTCGCATGGGTCCTGCTCGCGGCCGTGGACACGTACGCGATCGTGTCGCTCACCGCGATCGCGGCCTGGCCCGAGCTCGCGTGGATGTGGGCGTTGCTGCTGGTCTTCGTCCTCTTGCCGATCTCGCCGTCGCCGAGCGTCCTGCGTTTCGCGTGGCTCGCGTCGATCGGGCTTCACGTTTTCGTCGCGTGGACGACCGCCGTCGGATACGACGCGTATGCGATCGCCTCGATCACCCTGATCCGCGCGCTCGCGTTCGATCCGGGGTGGATCGCGCCGAAGGCCCCCGAAGTCACCGAGCTCGTGTTCTACGACGGCGACTGCGGGCTCTGTCACCGCATCGTCCGCTTCCTCTTGGCGGAGGACCGGCGCGCGCGCGCGTTCGAGTTCGCGCCGCTCCAAGGTCCGACGTTCCGCGAGAAGATCCCGCCCGACGTGCGCGCGACGTTGCCGGACAGCTTGATCGTGCCGACCGCGGACGGCCGGGTGCTGTCGCGGTCGCGCGCCGTGCTCCACGCGATGAAGCGACTGGGCGGGCTCTGGCGCGCGGGCGCCACGCTCGCGTCGGCCGTTCCGCCGCCGATCCTCGACCGCGCGTACGACGGCATCGCGCGAGCGCGGCACCGGCTGTTCTCCCGGCCGGAGTCCGCGTGCCCGATCCTGCCGCCGCACCTCATGCGGCGGTTCCAGACCTGACCGGCGCCACGCCGGAGCCCCCGGGAAAGCCTGGGTGTGCGGTTACCGAACGCCGGCCCAGGATAGAGTGAGCCGCCGTGTGCGGATTCACACAGGGCCGCGCCCGAGCCGATCCAAACGGCAGCGGCGAGGGCGCGGCAGCCCCCTCCTTTATGAAGCTCAGCATCACCGAAGACGGCACCACTTCCGACGTCGACCTCGATCGGCCCGTCATCTCGATCGGCCGGGCCGTCGACAACGACATCCGGCTCGCGAACACGAAGGTCTCCCGGCACCACTGCCGGCTCGAGGTCGAGGACGGCGGGGTCTGGATCGTCGACCTGGGCTCGGCGAACGGCACGCTCCTCAACGGGGCCAAGGTCTCGCGCGCGCTCGTCTCGAACGGCGACCGCGTGCAGGTCGGCTCCGCGCGCATCGTGGTCGCGCGCGCGGCGCTCGCCGGCGGGGCGGACACGGAGCGCCTCGAGCCCGAGCGCGGCGAGTCTCTCGGGCTGCGGACGCTGACCGGCGAGCCGCACGCGAGCCGCGATCAGCTGCACCTCTTCGCGCAGATCACGCGCGAGCTGTCGCGCGAGACGGAGCTCTCTCCGTTGCTGCGGCTGATCGTCGACTCGGCCGTCGAGCTCGTCGGCGGCGAGCGCGGGTTCCTGTTGCTCGCGAGCACGAACGGCAAGGCGCCCGAGCGTCCCGAGAAGAATGGCAGGCCGGCGGGCGAGCGCGACCTCGGCTCGCTGTCGGTGCGCGTCGCGCGCAGCTTCGATCGCTCGGACATCCCCGTGCCGCAGTCGCGTCTTTCGCTCGGCATCGCGGGACAGGTGTTCCAGACAGGCGTGCCGCTGCTCTCGGTCGACGCGGGGCGCGACGAGCGCCTCTCGGGCATGCAGAGCGTCGAGGATCTACGCCTGCGGTCGGTGCTCTGCTTGCCGATCCGCATCGAGGACAAGGTCGAGGGCGTCCTGTACGTCGACAATCGCCTGCAGCAGACGGCGTTCACGCAGGAGGACCTCGAGCAGGGCGAGCTGCTCGCGAGCCAGGCCGCGATGGCGATTCTCAACGCGCGGCGCGTCGCCGAGCTGCGCGACCAGAATCGGAAGCTCTCCGACTCGCAGCGGCAGATCGAGCGCTTGAACGAGCAGCTCGGCCGCAAGGTGCGCGACCGCGACACCGAGCTCGCCGTCGTGCGCGCCGAGCTCGGACGCGAGCGCGGGCGCTACGACTACACGTCGCTCGTCGGAGGCTCCGACGGCATGCGCGACGTGTTCCAGCGGCTCGATCGGTTGATCGAATCCGACCTGCCGGTCTTGATCCAAGGCGAGAGCGGCACGGGCAAGGAGCTGATCGCGCGCGCGATCCACTTCAACGGCGCGCGCGGCGCCAAGCCGTTCGTCACCGAGAACTGCGCGGCGCTGCCCGACTCGCTGCTCGAGTCGGAGCTCTTCGGACACGCCCGCGGCGCGTTCACCGGCGCCCACAAGCAGAAGCGCGGCCTGCTCGAGCAGGCCGACGGCGGCACGCTCTTCCTCGACGAGATCGGCGACATGAGCGGCGAGATGCAGAAGAAGCTCTTGCGCGTGATCCAGGAAGGCGAGTTCCGCCCCGTCGGCAGCGACGCGCACGTGCAGGTGAACGTGCGCCTGCTCGCGGCCAGCCACCGCGACCTCGAGGAGATGGTGCGCAAAGGCGAATTCCGCGAGGACC
>CAZQHA010000318.1:0-5487 GCA_964592795.1 uncultured Planctomycetaceae bacterium
GCCGACACGTGCACGCGCTCGCCGACGTGCGCGCACGAGCCGACGAGCGCGTGGCTGTCGATCATCGAGCCGGCTCCGATCCACGCGCCGACGTTGACGAAGACCGGCGGCATCAGGATGACGCCCGGGCCGACGTACGTTCCGCGCCGCACCGACGATCCGCCGGGCACGAAGCGCACGTTCTCCGCCGCCGTGAAGCGGCGGACGGTCAGCGGTGCCTTGTCCCGGAACGCATCCGGTCGCGCCGGATCGCCGGGCAGCTCGTCGAACGAGATCTCGTTGCGCTGCCCCACGACCGGGCTCGTGCGGAAGAGATCGAGGATCGCTTCCTTCACCCACGCGTGGATGATCCAGCGGCCGTCCGAGCCGCGCTCGGCGACGCGCACCTCGCCCGATTCGAGCGCGCGGAGCAGCTCGACGCCGCTCGGCCTGGCGCCGCTCACACGGCCCTCGCTTCGACGCGCTCGAGGAGCCAGCGCACCGTCTTCGCGTACTCGCGTGCGGCGAGCTCGAGCTCTTTCTTGCTCACCTTCTCGTGTTCCGTATGGGCGTCGAGGATCGAGCCCGGCCCGAAGAGCAGCGGCTTCCCCCAGCGCGGCATGTGCGGCACGTCGGTGCCGAACGCGACCGTGATCGATTCCTTGCCGTCGGGCACGCAGAAGTCGACCGGCGGGTACGCCTTCGACGTGCGCGAGACGCACACGTGCTCCGAGAGACAGCTCGCGACGCGCCGCTCGACGGCTTCGACGGGCTCGACGCTGCGGATCAGGATCTCCGCCGCCGCGTGGTCGGCGACGACGTTCGCCGCGACTCCGCCCTGGAACTGTCCGATGTTCAGGCTGCCGCTGCCGAGCACGGGATGCTCGCCCCACTTCTCCGCGAGCAGTCGCTGCGACGCGAGCACGAGCTCGTGCACGGCCGACGGTCCGACGTTCTGCGAGCTGTGCCCGCTCACGCCGCGCGCTTCGAGCCGCGCCTTGTACGTCCCCTTGCCCGCGCGCACGAAGCGGTTGTCGGTCGGCTCGCCGACGATCACGAACTTCGGCGTCCACGGTTCCGCCAGCTTCGCGTTCGCAAGCGCCGCGCCGGCGCTGTCGGTCTCTTCACCGACGGTGAAGAGGAAGCCGAAGCGATCTTCGCCCGACGCGACGAGCGCCTCCGCCGCCGCGAGCATCGCGACCGCCGGTCCCTTCGCGTCGCACGAGCCGCGGCCGTGCACGAACTCGCGGTCCTCGCGCGGCCCGAACCATTGAGGCACGGTGTCCTGGTGCGTGCACAGGACGACGAGCGGCTGGCCGGCGCGCGCGAGGACGTTGAAACGGCCGGGGCCGAGCGATTGGCGCTCGACCGCAAAACCCATCCTCGTGAGGCGCGCGGCGAGCGCGTCGCCGTAGTCCCCCTCCGCCCCGGTGACGGATGGGATGTCGACCCAGTCGCACAGCGTGCGGATCCACGACTCCATCGCGGTCGGAGTGTAGCGCGCGCACTTGCTATGCTCCCGCGCTTTCCTTCCACACCACACGACCCATCCCATGCTCCACATCGCGCTCCTCGCCGTCCTCCCCACCGCGCTTCCGCTCCAAGACCCGCCCCTTTCCTTCAAGGACGCGAAGCAGCGCTTCGAGAGCCTCCACAAAGCCGGTGATCGCGCGGGATGCGTCGCCTTGTGGAAGGCCAATCCCGGCCTCGTGCTGCGCGTGATCGACGCCGACCTCGAGGGCAGCCTCTTGGTGCACGAGAGCTCGAAGACGCCCGACATGGCGCAGATCCAGGCGCTCCACACGCGTGCGCTGTGGGGCGCGAGCGCCGCCGTCGAGGCGACGGGCCATCCGATCTTCGGCGACTACGCGGCGTCGTTCGTCGGTTGGAACGAGACGCAGCGCGGCTTCTTCCGCACCGGGCAAGCCGTCTACAAGAAGGCGATGGACGCCTTCAACGCGGGCGACTTCGCGACCGCGAAGAGCGCCGGCCGCGAGTGCGTCGACTACGCCGCGCCGCTCGGCGACTGGTGGGGCACGGCGATGGGGCTCGAGGCGCAGGCGATGGCGCTGCAGTCGCAAGGCGCGCTCGACGACGCGCTCAACTACTACGGCCGCGCGCGGATCCTGCACCACGACCTCTTGCTCCTCGGCGACGAGTACGGCGACGTGCGATCGATCATCGACCTGTGCTTCTCGCAGGAGCGCTGGTCGCGCGGCAAGGAAGCCTGTGATCGAGCGATCGAGCTCGCGCCGAAGGTCGGGGATTCGAAGAACGTGGCGGCGCTCTACGAGAAGCGCGCGTCGTTCGAGGAGAAGCTCGGCGACAAGGCCGCGGCGGAGAAGAGCCGCGCGCAGGCGAAATCGCTCGCGAAATAGCGCGACGCGCTAAGGCACGACGTCGAACCCGGCGACGTTCGTCACGTGGTTCGGCGACACGCCGGCCGCCCAGTCGATGCGACGGCCGACGAACGGCAGGAGCTGTCCGGGCGAGACGGTGTAGGTCGCTTGCGCGCGTCCGCTCGCGTCGAGGGCGCCGACGGTGCCGAGGAACGGCGCGCTGCCCGCGAAGTTGACGCTCTGGCGCATGAAGATGTCGAAGTTCAGCGGGAAGGCGTACCCGCCGAGCGTGACGCCCGTGCCCGTGCCGGAGGACGTGCCGAGCACGAGATAGCTCGCGCCCGCGTTCGCCGCTCCGAGATTGATCACGAGCGGCACCGCGCCGCCGGCCGACGCGCTGATCGTCGTGCGTGCCGAGTGCAGCTCGACGAGCGGATCGATCTCGATCTCGACGTCGGGCCACAAGCGCACGTTCTTCGCCGCGTGCACGACCGTGATCGCGAGCTTCTGCACGCCGGGAGTGAGCCCCGCGGTCACCGGGAACGTGTAGCGGCCGCCGCCCAAGTCCGTCGCGGCGCCGACGGCGGCGATCGAAGGTCCCGAGGACACGATCGAGAGCGTCGCCGGGTTCGCGAGCACGGGGTTGCCGTCGATGTCGCGCAGCTCGACCTCGACCTGCATCTGCGACACGCCGTCGGCGACGATCGAGTCGAGCTGCGGCTCGACCTTCGTCAAGAGGTGGTCGGCGGTGCCCTTCAAGTCGACGCGCCATTGGTGGAACAGGCGCTCGAGGCGCTTGACCGGCTCGAACGAGGCCGCGTTGCTGACGGCGCGGATGTCGAGGTAGTACTCGCCGTTGGCGCAGCTCGGCCCCGCCGTCGCGCACGTGCCGTCGACGTCGCCCATGCGCGCGAGGCAGATGAACGCCGTGAACGCCGAGTACTCGAAGTTCGGCGGCGGCGCGCCGCAGCTCGTCGGCATCGCCGGGTTGCACGAGCAGCGGCCGTCGCCGCCGCGCGCGCGCGCGGCCTCCATGCCGGCCATCACCTTCGTCGCGAGATCACCGGGCGTGTTGAGCAGCGCGGCCTCCGCGTCGAGCATGACGATGTCGCCGGTGACGATGTTGCCTTGGATCGCGTAGCGCAGGTCGCCGACGATGCCGGTGACGCCGGAGGCCGCGAGCGCCGCGCCGGTCCCGGTGAACGTCGCCGGCGCGTCGTCGAACGTCACGATGCCGTACTGGCGGTTCTGGTGGAACGCGTCGAGGCCGGAGAGATCCTGGATCATCTGCGCCGGTGTGAGGCCGGATTGGATGCCGTTCCAGATGTAGAGCTTGTTCTGGCTCGTCGTGTCGATCTGCGACTGACACGCGGCGCCGCCTTGACCGACGAGCAGCACGGCGAGCCGCGGCTTCAACACGAACGCCGGGATGCACGTGGCCGACGCGACGCACACCTCGCCGGTCTTCGTGTTGACGACCACGATCGACCACGTCGCCAGAGCGGGACCCGAGAGCAGTAGGACGGCGCTCAGGGCGACCAGGACACGCTTCCAGCCGGGGAACAGCTTCATGAGCTGAAGTCTACCGCTCCCCCCGAAATACGGGGGCGCGGCGTCAGCTCGGGAGCGGCCCGAACGTGACGAGCTTCGCGCCCGCGCCCACGGCCTCGCCCGCCGCGACATGGACGCTCGTCACGACGCCGTCCTGCGGCGCCGCGATCTCGTTCTGCATCTTCATCGCGGACAGGATCAAGAGCGGCGCGCCCTTCTCGACGCGCGCACCGGGCTTCACGAGCACCTCGACGACGATGCCCGGCATCACGCTCGTCACCACGCCGCCGCCCTTCGACGCGGCGCGCTCCGCGGCGTGCGCGGCGCGTTCGCGCTCGTCCTCGAGCAGGATCTCGTGGAAATAGCCGGCGAGCGTCACGAGCACGCGCGACTCGTCGCCTTCGATCGAGAGGCCGTAGCTCTTGCCGTCGCGTTGCACCACGACCTGGCCGAGGTCGTCGACCTCCTCGTACGAGAGGTCGAGCACCTTGCCGTCGACGGTGACGACGAGCTTTCCGAGTCGCTCGACGAGATCGACGTCGTGCCCGCGCCCGTTGACCTCGACGTAGTACTTCACGGGCACGACTCCGGCGCGCGCGCGATGCCCTCGGGACCGCGCGCGCCGCGCGACACTTGGTCCGACACGCCGCGCCGGCTGCGCGCGAGCCAACCGCTGCGCGAGGCGGACTCCGTGCCGAGCGCGCGGCGTGACGCGAGGTTGTGGCGGTAGATCGCGGCCGCGGCGGCGACGAGCTCGTCGAAGTCCTTGTGCTCGCGCTTCATGTCGAGCGCCTCGAGGAAGTGCGTGTCGAAGTCGCCGCGCTGGAAGCGCTCGTCCTCGATCACCGCGAGAGCGGCCGGCGCGCTCGTGCGCACGCCGCCGATGTTCATCTCCTGGAGCGCGCGGCGCATGCGCGCGATCGCTTCGTCGCGCGTCGCGCCCCAGACGATCAGCTTGCCGAGCATCGGGTCGTAGTTGACGCCGACTTCCATGCCGCGGTACATGCCCAGGTCGAGGCGCACGAACGGTCCGCCGGGCATGCGCAGGTTGTGGATCGTGCCGGTCGACGGCAGGAACTTGTGGAGCGGATCCTCGGCGTTGAGGCGCACCTCGATCGCCCAGCCGTTCCAGCGGATCGCGTCCTGCCCGTACCCGAGCTTCTCGCCGGCCGCGACGCGCAGCTGCTCGCGCACGAGGTCGACGCCGGTGACCATCTCGGTCACGGGGTGCTCGACCTGGAGGCGCGTGTTCATCTCGAGGAAGTAGAACGCGCCGTTCGACCACAGGAACTCGACCGTGCCCGCGTTCTGGTACCCGACCGCGCGGCCGGCGGCGATCGCGACCTCGCCCATCTTGTCGCGCGTCTTCGCGTCGATGACGACCGACGGACATTCCTCGAGCAGCTTCTGGTGGCGGCGTTGGATCGAGCACTCGCGCTCGCCGTAGTGCACGCCGTTGCCGTGCTTGTCGAAGAGGAGCTGCACCTCGATGTGCCGCGGGCGGTCGAGGTAGCGCTCGAGGTACACGCGCCCGTCGCCGAACGAGCTCAACGCTTCGCCGGAAGCGCCGCGGAAGGCAGACGCCATCGACGCGGCGTCGCGCACGATGCGGATGCCC
>CAZQHA010000319.1:0-5468 GCA_964592795.1 uncultured Planctomycetaceae bacterium
GCGAGACGATTCTCCTCGAGCGCGCACTCGAGGCGCCCCTTGCTCTCGCGTAGCACCGCGTCGGGGAGCCCCGTGAGCACGATCTCGGTGCGGCTCGTGTCGCGCGGCTCGAAGCGGGCCTCGACGGTGACGAGCTCGGCGCCCGTGCCGGTCAACGTGGCGCCCAGTGCGCGGACGGTCTTCACGCGAGACGGACCGCGGAAGTCGAGCGCGGTTGCGGGCGATCTCGAGCCTAGTCGGGCCGCGGTCCCTTCACCGACTCGTAGAAGCGCCAGAACTCGTCGCGCTCGTGCGGGAGGAACAGTCGGTCGCCCTCGCCCAGGCGCTGGAAGTACGGCTTGTAGCGCGGCGGCACGCGGTCCTCGAGCAGGAGGCGCGCGCCCTCCTGGTTCGCGAGGCCCTCGGGCGTCTTGACGCGCGCGTAGAACTTCACGTTCTGGCCGATGTTGAAGAAGAGCGTGTCTTGGACGTCCGGCGGCCGCGTCGCCAGGATGCGATCGACCACGCGCGAGAGCGTCGCGTGGTCGTGCTGGTAGCGCATCGCGATCGCGCGCGCGAAGAACGGATCGGACTTGCCGGACTGCGTCAGGTTCTCGCGGAAGAGCTCCGGTTGCGTGCGCGCGAGGGTCCCGGCGAGGAAGAGGCCGCACAGGCCGGCGTGAGCGACGATGGCCGCGGTCCGCGCCACGCCCGCGCGCTCCCACATCCGATCGAGAGCAACCGCGGCCGCGAGGAACACGAACGGATAGAGCGGCATCAGGTAGCGGTAGCTCACGACCCAGTGGCGCCGCGCGTCGATCTGGAAGTCGCTGAACACGAACGCGATCACGAAGAGCGGGAGGTACGCGAGGAAGAGTACGACGGGATGGACGGAGCGCGGGTCGCTCTGCGCGCGGAAGAGTCCCGACACCGCGCGGCGGATCGAGTCGCGATGGATCCACGCCGCGTACGCGCACAGCGCCGCGAGCACGATCCAGACGAGTCGGCCCAGCGCGACGCCGGAGACGCCGAAGGAGTTCGGGAGATAGACCGACTCGGGGAGGTCGCGCTCGAGGAGCTCCGCGAGCACCGGCAGGCGCGGACGGTGCGCTCGCTCCTCGAAGAAGTGATCGAAGAGGGATCGACCATAGATCGCGGTCTCGCCCACCTGGTGGTTGAGTTGGTAGACGAGGAGCGGCGAGATCCCGACCAGGAAGCCGAGCCCGCGCCACGCGAAGCTCGCGCGCAGGAAGAAGCGCTTGTCGAAGAGGAAGTCGAACGCGAGCAATAGCCCGACGACGAGCAGGATCCCGAAGCCGAAGTAGATCGCGAAGCCCGCGACGAGGCCGAGCAGGAACGACGTCGTCCGATCCTCCGGCCGCGCGTAGTGGTGCGTGAGGAAGAGCAGGACGAGCAGGATCGCCTGGAGGTTGTTCTCGAGGTGCGTGCCGTACGCGATGCACGAGATCAGCGCGTATCCCGGAGGCGCGACCGCGAGCAGGAGCGCCCCGAGCCACGCCGCGCGCCGGCTCACGAACCGATCGAGGACGAGGAACAGGACGGCGACCGACGCGCAGCTGATCAGGAGAACCGAGAGCCGCAGCGCGATGATGGTCGGACCGAGCACCCAGAAGAACGGGACCGCGAGGAGGGTGACGACGAGCGATCCGCCCGAGAAGTCGTTGACCTGGTAGTCCTGGAACGGGAGCACCGGTCCGTCGAGGAGGTCCTGAGCCGCGCTCCCGCGGACGAGCTCCTCCCATCCGCCGAGGTTGATGAACTCGGGCGCGAGATCGACCGGCGGCGCCAGGATCACCGCGAGGCGCAGGACCGCGGTGAGCGCCACCAGCGCGAGCAAGGGAGGGAGAATCCCGCGTCGTTCTTCGGTCGCGCTGTGCAAGGCTCGCTCGAGCAGTGGATCCTGCGTGGCGCGCGAAGTATACGAGCGCCGGAGATGAAGACCACGGCGATCCTGTGGAGCGGAGTGGTCGTGCTCGGCGCGTGTCGCGCGACGACCGTGAGCCCGCTCGAATCCAGACACGAGTCGAAGCCGCCCGGCGACGCGATCGTCGTGTGCGGCGAGCGCGTTCCGATCGGCGCGCCGGTGGTGCTCTGGACGGAGTTCCCCGGATACGACGCGTACCGCACGGCGCGCGGGAGCGGCGAGAAAGCACCGCAGGGACTGCGCTATCAACCCGGCCGCGTGCAGAAGTCGCCGGACGGCGCCGCGACCGTTCTCGTCGAGCCCGGGAGCCGAGATCTATCGCAGCTCGGAGAGGTGGTCGACCAGTTCGTGCTCCACTACGACGTGTGCGGCACGAGCGAGACATGCTTCCGCGTGCTGCACGATCACCGCGGGCTGTCGGTGCACTTCCTGCTCGACATCGACGGGACGATCTACCAGACGCTCGACGTGCGCGACCAGGCGTTCCACGCGACGAAGGCGAACGCGCGCTCGATCGGGATCGAGATCGCGAACATCGGCGCGTATCCGGTGAAAGCGGCGGAGCCCTGGAAGAAGACGCCGCTCGACGAGTGGTACACGAGCGACGCCGGCGGGCCGCACATCTCGATCCCGGAGCGGCTGAAGGGTGGGGGAGTGCGCACTCCCGGCTTCATCGGACGACCCGCGCGCACGGAACGCGTCGTGGGAACGGTCCAAGGCGAGACGCTTCAGCAGTACGACTTCACGCGCGAACAGTACGAGTCGCTCGTGAAGCTGGCGGCGGGATTGTGTCGCGTGTTCCCGAAGATCGCGCCGGATGCGCCGCGTGATTCGAATGGGCAGGTGAAGGACCACGTGCTGGGCGCGGCGGAGTTCGACGCGTTCCAAGGAATCCTCGGTCACTATCACATCCAAGAGAACAAGACGGATCCTGGGCCGGCGTTGGATTGGGAGCGGTTCCTCGAGAGCGTACGAGCGGAGCTAGCGCTTCCCTGATTCCGTGCGGAACTCACGCTCCATCGGACGCTGCCCAACCCGGCGTTGAAGACGGACGGGCGCTTGCGCGTTCGCCGCTTGACGCCATAACTTTATGACGACATGCGGCCTGTGTTGTGGACGACTCGATCGCGGGCGACTCGATTCGGCGAATGTGTGATCGACTCGGCGCGACCGACGTGCAGTGGCGAACTCGGATGACGCACGGATCCGATCGCCACACCGCGAGGCAAGGAGATGTCATGAACGAGACGCTCGGTTCGTCCCCCGCCCCTCCTCCCGCGTCCGCATCCTCGCCGTCCGGGTGGCGGCGCGACGGGCCGCGCTTCGTCCTGGTCGCATGGGTGATCGCGACCTTCGTGCTGATCGCGGCTTCGGCGGGCGCGGCAATCGTCGTGTCCCTCGTCGCCACGGTTAGTGCGGCGCTCGGAGGAGAGCGTTCCGGCGATCGACTCGGTGAGATCGCGAAGGGGGCGCTCGAGTCGCCCGCGATGGCGTGGACCACGGTGATCGCGTCGCAGGTCGCGCTCCTCGCGTGTGCGTGGCTCGCTTGTCGCACGCTGCGCAAACCTGCGCACCAGCGGCTCGGTCTCGTCGCGACGGGATTGCGGCCCGTGCAGAGAGCGGTGGTGCTCGTCGCCACCGTCGTGCCGTTCGCGCTCGGTCTGGCGCTCGCGACACTCATCAGCAAGGCGCTCGGGTCGTCGAGCGACGGCGCCCTCGGCCTGCAGCGGATGTGGAGCGAGGGCTCGCGCGGTGCGAGCGTCGCGTGGATCTTGATGCTCGCGCTCCTGCCGGGGTTCGTCGAAGAAGTGTTCTATCGCGGGTTCCTGCAGCGCGGACTCTTGCTGCGCTGGACGCCTGCGGTGTCGATCCTCACGAGCAGCCTGCTGTTCGCTCTCGTCCACGGCGAGCCGGCCTGGGCGGCGGCCATCTTTCCGCTCGGCGTGTGGCTCGGCGTCGTTGCGTGGCGCACGGGCTCGGTGCTGATGACGTTCGCGGCGCACGCGGGCGTCAACGGGCTGTGGACCGCGGGAATGATGATCCTGAGCCGCGACCCACCGAGTGAGCCGACGTTGAACGGCATCTCCGTCGCGTTGCTCGCGCTCGGCATGATCGCGCTTCCGTGGGCGATCGCGATCCTGCGGCGGCAGCCCGTGGTCGCGACGAGCGTCGTCGAGCGCCGACCGCCGTGGCTCCTCCCGCGCGTCGCCGGGGCAGCCGTCGTCGCGGGAGCGATCTTCTTCGTGTTCGTGCCGCGCGGAGCGGAGCCGGTGGCGCCCGATTCGAAGGCGGCGTCGGCGGCGCGCGATCCGGCTGCACGTCGGCCCGCGCCCACGCTCCGCGAGCTCGAGGAAGGCGCCGTCGGATCCGCGACGTGCACCGCCTTCGGCGACGCGGGGGCGGTCGAGTTCTCCCTCATGCCCGGCGTCGGCACGCGCGTCGCGCTGCCGAAGAACCGCGTCGGCATCGACGAGGTGATCGTCACGCTCGACGTCACGGACGAGCTCGTGTGGCTCGCGTACGCCGGCGAGCGCAGCGGCAAGGGCGGCAAGCGCCGCCCGATGGGCATCGTCGAGCAGCTCGCGTCGGGCGACCCGACGGTTCTCTGCATGTCGCTCACGGAGGGACCCCCGCCCGTCACCGTGCGTTTGACGCTCGAAGAGGAGGAGGCGATGAAGGTAGCTGCGTTCGAGCAGGCGCGATCGGAAGGCTGGTCGATGCGCGGTCGGAAGTAGTCGAGCGAGAGCCGACGCCGCTCTCACGATCGCTCGGCACCGCTTGGACCTGGCACGTCAGGCACGACCTTCGGTGACATGCTGAACCCCCTTCCGAGCAGCGCGGATCGTGCGGTCGCCCGCGCGAACGCCATCGCCGTGGGCGCGCTGATCGGTGCCCGCGTGGCGTCGCAGCGGCGCAATGCGCTGGGGGAGCCCGCCTGCCCGTACAAGTTGCGATGGAACGTCGACCCGTTCTGGTTCGGTGTGGGAATCTCCGACCGCGCGTACGTGGTGCAGGGGAATCACCACAGACGGTTCGAATCGGAGCTCGCGTTCTTCGCGTCGCTGAAGACGCCCGATCGAACGATGAGCACGTGCCTTCCGTTGGAGCGCCTCTCGAGGGAGCTGGGCGTCTCCGTGTTCGTCCGCGCCCCGGAGTACGGTCCGAAAACGGCGGCGGCGTTCCGTTCGGCAGAATGCAACCGCATCGTGCGCCGTCTCCGCTTTGATCCGATTCGATCTCTGTTCGTCAGTCCGTCACAGATGCATGCGATCTCGGACTTCGTGACGCCGGAGCAATGTGCGGCGCAAGTGACACTCCTTCGCGAGTTGCTCCTAGCGGTCTGGCGATGGAGTCATCGAGTCGAGGAGGAATCGCAACCGTGATCGGGGCGAAGAATTGGCCGACGCTCACGTTCTCATTGAAATGAACGGAGTTCACGCGAGCCGCGCTGCGATGCCGTGACGCCGCGCTCGGGCGGCGACCGCGTCCGATCCGGCGCACAGGAACGCGCCCGCGATGCCGCTCACGCCGTCGTCGCCGCGGC
>CAZQHA010000320.1:0-5426 GCA_964592795.1 uncultured Planctomycetaceae bacterium
AAGCCTTCGATGACGAAGGCGTCTTTGCCGACGATGACGGTGCCGACGGAGCCGCCGGCGCAGGGGCCGTTGTCGCAGCCGGCGCCGGCGGCGAGGACAACGACGACGGCGATGTGCTTCACGATTGCCTGCCGCATGTGCACCCCCGGGTTGCCACACAGCGCAAACACATCGCCGCGGGCCGCAGCCCTGAACTGCAAAGGCCATGCTGGGGTGCGCGCGGCGCCGCCGTGCCGACGACGAGCGACGCGCGCCGCGCACAGACACGCGGCTCACACCGAGTGCATCACGAACAGCGCGACCGCCTACGGGCGAAACGCGTGGGCGCGGGCTTCGTCGACGCGCTGGGAGATCTCGAGGGCCGCGGGCATGGGGTCGTCTTTGTCGAAGACGTCGGGCTTGGCGCGCAGCAGATCGCGGACGTCGAGGAGCTCTTTGAGCCCCTCGGTGCGGGCCTTGACGATCGAGCGGCCCTCGACGCGCGAGCCGAGGCGCGCCGACGTCAAGTCGGCTTCGAGTTGCGCGACCTCGGCGGTGCGTTGGTCGTGCAGGCTGCGGGCGCGGTCGAGATCCGCGCTCGGGGTGGCGCCGGATCTTGCCAGGGTCTCTTGGCGGCTGAGCTCGAGCTTGGCCAGCTCGAGCGCGGCGCGCGACTGCTCTAGATGGGCTTCGAGCGACTCGAGCTCGCTCGGGCGTTTGCCTTTTCGCGTGTCTTCCAGGTCGGCGCGTGCTTGCGCGAGACGGCGGTCGGCTTCGTCGCGTGCGGCTTGCTCGGCGGCGGACTCGAGTTGGAAGAGCGTGTCGCCTTTCTTCACTTGGGCGCCGCGGGCGACGGCGAGCGACTCGAGCTCGCCGGAGAGAGGGGAGGCGATGTAGAGGAACTCGCCTTCGATGTAGCCCTGGATCCGGGAGGATGAGGCGTCGGTGCAGCTTGCGCAGATGGAAGTGCACGCGAAGAGGAACGCGGAGAAGACGCGGAGCATGGGGGCAACGGGGGAAGATTGCGCGGCGAAGACGCCGCGCGCGTCGGCACTGCGAAGTCCCGCGGCGGGCCTTCGCAGTGCCGACGGTTAATCAGGAAGAGTGTCGCGGGTCAGGGTGAGGAATTGGAAGCGGCCGCGGGAGCGGCGCAGGCCGGGGAGGCGCTCGATCTGGCTCAGGAGCCAGCCGATCGAACGCGCGAGTCGGCGGCTGCGGGGTGAGAAGTTGCGGGAGCGGAACTCGATCTCCTCGCGCGGCGGAACGGCTTGGCAGCCGTAGCGCGCGGTGATTCTCAGATTGGCGGAATTGGCCATGCGTTCGATCGATCGGAGGTCGAGCGACTCGAACGGGCCGATGTTCGGATCGGGCGCGAGCACGTACTCGACGCCCTTCGGGCCGCCGCGCCGGCGTCGCAGCCACTCGGTCCAGTCGTGGTAGCTGCGCTTGTTCACGAAGCCGATCAGCGCGCGCCCGCCGGGCTTGAGCCATCGAGCGATGTCGTGCAGGAGCGACTCGCGCTCCTTGGGCGGAAGGTTCTCGAGCCGGAACAGGCAGCTCACCACGTCGTAGCTGGCTTCGCGCGGCGGCGTGAACGTCGGGTCCGCGGACTCTCGGGGCCAGCACGTCATTCCCGCGCGCGGACGAGTGCGCGCGGACACGAACTCGGCGACCTCGCGCGTGCGCTCCGCGATGTCGAACGCGAACTGCGGGCGATCGCCCCACAGCTTCTCCGTCACGATGCCCGTGCACGGCAGGACGTCGAGCCAATGCGGCTGGCTCGTTCCGGGCGGAGCGCCCGCCGCGGGCGAGCCGGGGATCAATCGCTCGAGCGCCTCCGTGATCGCTCGCGCCTCCCACGCGCGCGGCTTGTTGTGTCGCAGGCCGTTGAGCACGCGCGCGCGCTGGTAGACGGCGAGCAAGTCGGGCGCCCAGTCGGCGGGATTCGTCGACGACGGGATCGGCCGGCCCGCGTAGTGGTTGAAGTGCGTCACGTGCGCCATCGGCCGGCGCTTCGGGCCCTTCTTGGGCGTGATCTTCGGATAGCCCAGCGCGAGCACGGCGACGACGAGCCGATCCTCGGGCAGGCCGACCGTCTCGCGCACCTTCTCGCGGTCGCCCATCTGCGTGATCCAGAACGTTCCGAGGCCGAGGACGTGCGCCGCGAGGCTCATGTTCTCGATCGCGGCGCTCGCCGACTGCACGTTGGCCCAACCCTCCTCGGAGAAGTCGCGACCGTACGACACGACGATGTTCACTGGCGCATTGCCCATCTGCAGCGACAGCGCCGCGAGCTTCGCGTTCACTGCGGGATCGTCGACGGCGACGAGATCCCACATCTGGTAGTTGCACGAGCTCGGCGCCCAGATGCCGGCGTGCATGACTTGCGCGACGAGATCGCGCGGCACCATGTCGGGCTTGAACTTGCGGATCGATCGCCGCGTGTAGATCGCCTGCCAGAAGTCGAACGCCGGGGTCGGCCCGACCGGCCGCCCATCGTCGGCGTCGTCCTGCTTCTCGCCGAAGACCGGCGTGCCGACGGGTGCTTCGGGAATGCCGTCCTTCGCCGGAGCTTGCGGCTCAGGAACGGTCGGGCTCGGGTCGGGAACGGACATCGCGGACGTCGACGGCCGCGCAGCTTCTCATCGGGGGGAAGGGTGCGTCCAGCGAAGTACGGTGTCAGGTGAGTTTCCACCGGGCGCGCGCCGCGCACCCGGCGAGAAGTACGGTGTCAGTACGATCCGGCGACCGCCTTCAGCGGCTTGCCCTCGACGTCGAGCTCGATCGGCTCGCCGTAGCCGAGCTCCGCGAGCGATCGTCCGATCTTCGCCTTGTCGCCGACGACGAGCAGCACCATCGCATCGGGATCGATGTGACGCTGCGCGAGGTCCTTCAGGCGGTCCTTCGTCAAGCTCGCGAGCTCGGCCAAGCGCCGTGCCGTGTAGTCGTCGGGGAAGCCGTACTTCCCGATGTTGTCGAGCATCCCCGCGAGCGCCATCGTCGACTCGTACTGCCGGATCGCGCTCTGGCGCATCGAATCCTTCGTGAACGTGAGCTCCTCGTCGGTGACGCCGTCGCGGATCTTCTTCAGCTCCTTCATGAACTCGACGACGGACTCCTTCGTCACGTCGGTCTTGACGCCGGCGGACGCGGTGAACGCGCCGGGCTCGAGCCCGCCTTCGAAGCCCGTGCGCGCGCCGTACGTGTAGCCCTTGTCCTCGCGCAGGTTCAGGTTGACGCGGCTCGAGAACTGTCCGCCGAGCGGCTGGTTGAGCACGGACAACGGGAAGTACTCGGGATCCTTCGTCGACACCGCGATGTTGCCGATGCGGATCTCCGACTGCGCCGCGCCGGGCTTGTCGACGAGGTAGAGCTTCGTGCCCGCGGTCCTCGACGGGATCTGGGTCGCGTTCGCACGCGCCGGACGCGCGGCCGCGGTGGTCACCGCGACCTTCCACGCCGACGTGATCGGCGCGAAGAGCTTCTGCACGCCCGCGGCGTCCAGCCGTCCGACGTACGAGAGGCGCGCGCCGTTCGGGATCACGTGCTCCGCGTGGAACTTCTTCACGTCCGCGAGCGTGAGCTTCTCGACGGTCTCGCGCGTGCCCGACGAGGGCATGCCGGCGACGGTGTCGCCCCACAAGAGGCGGTTGTACGCGTCGCTCGCGATCGTGCGGATTTGATCCGCGCGCGTCTGGAGGGCGACGAGCCGTTCCTTGTGAATGCGCTTGAAGTCCTCCTCGGCGAAACGCGGCTGCAGGAGGACGTCGCCGAGCAGCTTGACCGCCTCGGCGAGGTGCGAGTCGAGCGACGTCAGCCGCAGCGAGATCTCGTCGTCGTTCGAGCCGACCATGAGCGTCGCGCCGAGCCGGTCGAGCGCCTCCGTGAGCTGCACGGTGGTCAGCGAGCGCGTGCCTTCGTCCATGAGGTCCGCGGTCAGCGACGCGAGGCCCAGCGTCGACATCGACTCGTACAGACGTCCGGCCGGCACCGAGAGCGAGAGCGTGCTCATCGGCAGCTCCTCGTACGGCGTGCCGACGACCTTGACGCCGTTCTCGAGCGTCGCGTGCCACACGGTCGGCGCGCGGAACGCGGGCTCCTTCCACGGCGCGGGTTGCTTCGTCCGGTCGAGCGTCGCGGTGGCCACGTTCGCGTCCGCCGCCTTGACCGCGGGTCCGGACTCCGACGCCGCCATCGCGCGCTTGCCCTCGGGCACGACGGACAAGACGACCGCGGGACGGTGGAGCACGTACTTCGCGAGCACGCGGTTCACGTCCGCGGGAGTGACCGCCAGGTGACGCGCGAAGTTCTCCTTGTAGTGGCCGGGGTCCTTCGTGAACGTGTTGTTGTCGGCCAGGATGCTGGCGCGGTTCGCGACGGTCTCGAGGCGCCGCAGGAAGGCCGACTCGTAACGCGTCTTGACGCGCTCGAGGTGATCGGGATCGATCCCGGTCTCCGCGAGCCGCGCCAGAGCGTTCTGCATCTTCGACTCGAGCGTGTCGAGCGTCGTGCCCGGGTTCGCGCGCATCTCGATCGTGAACTGTCCGGCGAGCTCGTCGGACTCGTTCATCGCATCGACGCGGCTCGCGAGCGATTCGTCGATCGTCAGCGCGCGGTCGAGGATCGCCGACTTGTTCGAGGCCAGGATGCTCGCCAGGAATTGGAGCGCGGGCGCGTCGGGGTGGCTCTTCTCGACGCCCGGCCACGTGAAGCTGAGCTGCGCGAGCTTCACCTTGTCCTCCATGACGAGGCGCTTCGACTCGGCGAGCTTCACGGGACGCGGCGCGGGCATGTCCACTTCCGGACCGCGCGGCAGCGGACCGAAGTACTTCTCGACGAGCTCGACGACCTTGGCCGTGTCGACGTCGCCGGCGATCGCGAGCGTCGCGTTGTTCGGGCCGTACCAGCGCGCGAAGAATTGCTTGACGTCCTCGAGGCTCGCCGCCGTCAGGTCCTCCTGCGAGCCGATCGTCAACCACGAGTAGGGGTGGTCGGGCGGATAGAGCGCGGCGACGATCGCTCCCTCGGCCTGGCCGTACGGACGGTTCTCGTAGTTCTGGCGCCGCTCGTTCTTGACCACGTCGCGCTGGTTGTCGAGCTTCGCCTGCGTCATCGCCGGCAGGACGAATCCCATGCGGTCGGACTCGAGCCACAGCGCGAGCTCGAGGTGATTGGACGGCAGCACCTCGAAGTAGTTGGTGCGGTCCTCGGTGGTCGAGCCGTTGAGCGTTCCGCCCGCCTCCGCGATCAGCTTGAAGTGCTGGTCGTCGCCGACGTGCTCCGAGCCCTGGAACAGCATGTGCTCGAAGAGGTGGGCGAAGCCCGAGCGCCCGCGCACCTCGCGCCCGCTGCCGACGTGGTAGTAGACGTACACGGCGACCACCGGATCGGAGCGGTCCTCGTGGATCACGACCTCGAGGCCGTCGCGCAGGACGAACTTCTCGTAG
>CAZQHA010000321.1:0-5412 GCA_964592795.1 uncultured Planctomycetaceae bacterium
TCCACGCGACGACGAGCGCGATCAGGATTCCGATCGCGCCGAGCCCCTTTCCGCCGCCGGGGATCCCGCGCATCCGGCGGTCGTCGACGTTCGTGCTGAGCCTGCCGCCTCGACGCATGGGAACTCGCTCTAGGCGATGGACCGCGGCGGCGCGAGCGAGCCGTCTCCGTCTTCAGTGCACGAGAATCCGGTATCGACGGCTCGCGCGCGCCACGGCGATCAGAACTGGAAGCGCACGCCGCCGGAGTACGTCTCGTCGCTGTCGAGCGTCTTGACGTTGAGGCCGAGGCTCAAGCGCTCCATCAAGTACCAGCGCGCGCCGACGCCGACGCCGAAATCGCTCTCGTCGAGGTCGAGCCACTCCGCTTCGCCGTTCAGCTCGAGTCGATCGGTGAGGTAGAAGCGCAGGCCGACGTTCGCGGCCAGGCCGTCCTCGTCGACGTCGGTCACGCCTTCGAGCTCCGAGCTCGCGTACGAGAGGATCCCGTAGACGTCGAGCGTGTTGCCGATGGGCATGTGCCAGCCGGCTCCGATGCGATACAGGTCGAGATCGGAATCGTCCGACAGCGTCGTGTAGCTGCCCTGCAGGAAGATGTTCAGGAAGATCTCGAGCGACGCCTTGATCTCGACGCCGTCCAGCTCTTCGTCGATCGCGTCGGGCTCGAACCACAGGTAGTTCGCCTCGACGAACGTGTAGCTGAATCCCGAGGGATTGTCCTGCAGCGCGGGCGCCGGGGACGCGACGAACGCGGCGACCGGATCGAGAACGAGCGATGCATTCGACATCTCCGGCGCAGCGGCCTCCGGCGCGGGGAACAGAGCAGACAAAACCACGAGCGAGATCATGGCGGAGGTTCCTTCCCGAATTGGTTTGGGGGTGGCGAGCGACGTCAGCGGCGAAGCCGACTCGAACGCGCGTGAGTTTAGCAGAACCGCACGAAATCAAGCTTGCTCGACACGACAGCGCGCGTGTCCGCGGCTTTTCAATCGGCGCACGAATCGTTAGCCTTCTCTCGATTCCAGGGAGGTTTTTCGATCATGAAGTTCGTGACTTCGATCGCACTGCTCGCGTTGTGTCTCTTTCCATTGGCGTGCCGCTCGACCGAATCGAAAGCGGCCGTGCCGTGCACTTGTGGTCAGCCGGAGGCGGACATCGAGGGCTGCGCGCACGATGCGTGCGCGCACGGCAAGCGCAATCCCGACAACCCCGACTGCGTCTGCGGCACGCTGTCGATTCCCAAGTCGAAGTGAGGTTCCCATGTCGCACCGTATCCCCCTCGCTCTCGCATTGATCGCGTCGCTCGCCGTGCCGTCGGCGGCACAGGAGACGATCAAGCTCAAGAACGGCCAGGTCGTCCGCGGACGCGCCACGAAGTACGACGACGAGAAG
The DNA here is from genome assembly GCA_964592795.1 of uncultured Planctomycetaceae bacterium. GTDB lineage: Bacteria > Planctomycetota > UBA1135 > UBA1135 > JANLUN01. The sequence continues at coordinate 1,391 of CAZQHA010000321.1, forward strand.
CAGGTCCTCTCGTTCCGCACCGACGCCGGACAGAACGTCGACTACTCGATGGACCAGCTCGACGCGCGCTCGGTCTACCTCGTGTACTCGAGCGTCGTGCCGAAGGAGAACCCGAAGGGGCAGCTGCAGCTCGCGAACTTCGCGCGCGACGCGGGCCTCTACAAGCACGCGGCGCGCCGCTACGGCTACGCCGAGGAAGACCCGAGCTTGAAGGGCGAGGTCGAGCGCGAGCGCGCCCAGCTGCGCAAGCTCGCCGCCGACTACTGCATGACGAACGCGCGCGCGGCGCAGGCCAAGGGCGACGCGAAGGAAGCGAACAAGTGGCTGTCGATCGTGCTCGAGAAGCTGCCGAACGAGCCGCAAGCCGCCGATGCCGCGTCGATGGTGCAGCAGAGCTACGTGCGCGAAGCCGCGGCGCGCGACGACGCGCTCGAGAAGGAGCACGCGGAGCTCCTGCAAAAGGACCTGAAGAAAGGCAAGCAGGCCTACGACACGATGATCGAGCGGACGCGCGACGGGCTCACCGCGCGCAACGCGTCGCAGTCGTCGAACCTGTGGAAGAACGCGCTCAGCGAGGGCGACACCGTCCTGAAGGAGATCGACCGGATCGCGAAGAAGTACCCCGACGATCCGCGCGTGCAGGAAGGCGCCCGCAAGTACCGCGACCTCACGATCGACCAGATGATCGAGGTGCACCTGCACCTGGCGAGCCACTACACCGCGCGCTCGAGCCTGAACGAGGCGATGCGCGAGGCGAACGCCGCGCTCGCGCTGCGTCCCAACGATCCCCGGGCGCTCGCCCAGCGCGCGCGCATCGAGCAGGCGTCGAACGAGGGCATCATCAACTTCTGACGCGCTCGCGGAGCGCCCTTCGAGCTGCGCATGTGCGTGGCAGAGTTCCTGTCCGACGTCGATCGGTTCGAGCTCCCGGTCGGATTCGGGCTGCTCGCCCACTTCACGTTCTCGATGACGGGAGCGCTCGCCGCACTGCGCCGCGGCTACGACGTGATCGGCGTGCTCTTCCTCGCGAGCATCGCGGCGGGCGGAGGCGGGCTCATCCGCGACGGCCTCCTGATCTCGAGCGGACCGCCGGCGCTCTTGACGGACACGCACTCTCTGATCGCCATCGTCGCGGGCGCCATCGCGACGATGGTCTTCCACCGGCACATCGACCACCTCGGTCGCGCGATCGCGGTCATCGACGCGCTGGGCCTCGGCGCGTTCGCCGTGCACGGTGTGCAGCGCTCGCTCGACGGCGGGCTCAGCATCCCGGCCGCGGTCTTGGGTGGAACGATCACCACCGTGGGCGGCGGACTCCTGCGCGACGTCTTGGTGCGCGACGAGCCGCTCGTATTCAAACCCGGCCAGTTCTACGCGCTGGTCGCGATCGGCGGGTGCTGTCTCTTCTTGTCGCTCCTCAAGCTCGGATGGGTTTCGCCGCGGGACGCCGCGCTGACCACGATCGTGTGCGTGTTCGTGTTCCGGCTGCTCACGATCCGCTTCAACTGGAAGACGTCGGCGGTCTACATCCCGCCGCAACCGAAGCCGCCGGCCACGTAAAGGGCGCGACCGTCAATGGCGCCCCATGCGGCTTTCCCTTAGGCTGCGCATCGCAGTACCTGAATTCACTGAGACGGAGTCGTTGGGGGGCGGTCTCCGGAGGTTGCAGTCGGCGCATGTTCAGTCCGTGGCTCGTGGGAGTTCTTCCGGCCAGCGCATCCTCGGTCGCCATTGCTCCGACCGCGCCGGCGTCGCAATCGCACGTCGCGTATTCGCCGGCTCCCGGACGAGCTCTCGAGCTGAAGAGCGGCGACTTCACCTGGCGCTTCGGCGGGTACGTCAAAGTCGACGCGATCCACGACTTCGACGAGATCGGCTCCGAGGATTCGTTCGATCCGCGCACGATCCCGACCGGTGTCGACACCGGAACGGACGCCGCGACGCGCATCCACGCGCGGCAGACGCGCTTCAACGTCGACGTCCAAGGGCCCTCCGACGTCGGTCCCGTGCGTGCGTTCGTCGAAGGGGACTTCTTCGGCGACGGCAACGCGTTCCGCATGCGTCACGCGTTCGGATCGATCGGCTCCGTTCTCGGCGGACAGACGTGGTCGACGTTCATGGACGAGGACGCGATGCCCGAGACGCTCGATTTCGAATCGCCGATCGCGTTCCCCACCGTGCGTCAAGCGCAAGTACGCTGGACGCAGACGATGAACGACGAAGGCGACTACTTCGCGGTCGCGCTCGAGGATCCCGACTCGGAAGTGCTCGCGCCGGCGGGCGTCGCGGGTCAGTCGGAAGACCCGCTGCCGGACCTCACGGCGCGCGTGCGCTGGAACCACTCCGGCGGACACACGCAGCTCGGTGCGTTCGGAGGCCTGGCGCGCTTCGATCCCGACGCAGGAACGTCGCAGGACGCCGGGCTGTGGGGCGTGAACCTCGCCTTCACGGAGGAAGTCTTCGGCGGCGACGACGCCATCGCCCAGTTCACGTTCGGCGAAGGCGTCGGCCGTTACCGCGGCGGATCCGCCGCGGCGCCGGACGCGAGCGGCGATCTCGAAGCGATCGGTTTGTGGGCGTGCCTCTTCTCGTACCGGCACCACTGGAGCGAGAAGTACCGCAGCACGCTCGCCTACAGCTTCGGCGAGGCCGACGTCCCCAGCGGCGCGCCCCCGGAGGCGAACGAGAGGCTCGATTATCTCGCCGCGAACCTCATCTGGCAGTTCTCCAAGCGCGCCTGGGCGGGCGTCGAGTACCTGTACGGCTCGCGCGAAACCTTCGACGGCGAGGACGGCCACGCGAACCGTCTGCAGTTCGCGATCCGATTCGACATCTGAACGCAGTTCTCAATTCGACGACACGTTTCCGAGCTCCCGCTCGGACTTGCCCCGCAATGTCCCACCTTCATCAACCCCATCCGGCGCGGCGCCCTGTCTTGGGCTCGCTCGTCTGCCTGGTGTCGCTGCTGGCCGCCTGCAACAAGGAGAAGCCGGCGCCGCCGGCACCGCCGCCGCCCGAGGTCAAGGTCGCGACGGTGCTCCAGCGCGACGTGCCCGTGTACGCCGAAGCCATCGGCGAGACGCGCGGCAACGCCGAGATCGAGATCCGGGCGCGCGTCGAAGGCTTCATCGAGAGCGTCGACTACAAGGAAGGCTCGGTCGTCGAGAAGGGCCAGCGGCTCTACACGATCGACTCGCGTCCTTTCGAGGCGCGCGTCGCGGCCACGAAGGCGGCGTTCGCGGAGGCCGAGGCGCAGCTCGCGCGCGCGCGTCAGGACGTCGCGCGCTACGAGCCGCTCGTCGCGAAGAACGCGATCTCGCGCCAAGAGTACGAGACCGCCGTCGCGCTCGAGAAAGCCGCCGCCGCGGCGTCCGATGCGGCGAAGGCGGTCGTCGAGACCGCGGAGATCGATCTCTCGTACACCAAGGTGATCTCGCCCGACGCCGGGCTCGCCGGCCGCACGGAGGTGTACGCCGGCACGCTCGTCGGACGCGGGCAGAGCACGCTGCTCACGCGCATCTCGCGCACGGATCCGATCCACGTGCGCTTCAGCTTTCCCGAGCGCGACTACCTCGAGTACGCGAAGACTCGCGGTCAAGGCAAGCCCGACGAGCACACGCCGATGCCGTTCGAGATGGTCTTGCCCGACGGCGGCGTGCACCCGGCGCCCGGCACGATGGTGTTCCTCGATCGCAGCATCGACGCACGCACCGGCACGATCATGGCGGAAGTGGCGTTCGCGAACCCGGGCCAAGTCCTGCGACCCGGTCAGTACGTCCGCGTCCGAGCCACCGTGGACAAGCGCGTGGGCGCGATCCTCGTTCCGCAGCGCGCCGTCCAAGAGCTGCAAGGCGTGTTCAGCGTGATGGTGCTCGGCGCGGGCGACACCGTCGAGCAACGGATCGTGACTCCGGCCGAGCGCGTCGGCGCGCTGTGGGTGATCCCGTCCGGTCTCAAGGCGTCCGAGCAGGTGGTCGTCGACGGCCTGCAGAAGGTGCGCCCGGGAATGAAGGTCCGCGCGA
>CAZQHA010000322.1:0-5358 GCA_964592795.1 uncultured Planctomycetaceae bacterium
CCGTACCGCGCCGGCGTCCGCGGGCTCGCCTTCGTGCGCTAGGTTGGCGCTCGGATCGTCCGTGAAGCAGGGGTTCCACTCGGGCCAATGCGAGAGGTCCGCGACGTGCGCGCGGACCGCGGCCGGCGGCGCATCGACGGTGACCGAGCGCTGCACCTTCCATTCGCTCGGCCGGAAGAAACCGACGCCGAGCAGCACGACGATCAGGGCCACGAGGCCGAACACGAGGATCTTCAGTATCTTCATGCGCGATGAACGCTCCGAAGCTCGAAGTCTCCGGTCTGGTGGCCGGCGGGTCCATGGCCTTCACGTTCGACGACCTGGCGGCGATGCCGCGCGACGCGCAGGTGCTCGACGTGTCGCGCGTGATGTCCGGCCGTCAAGGCTCGGGCGTGAAGCTCTCCGCGCTGCTTGCGCGTGCCGGCGTGACGCGCCAGGCGCGGCACGCTCACATCGCTTCGACGGATCCGAGCTTCGCCGTGTCGGTGCCGCTCGAGGAGATCTCTTCGAGCGGGATCATCCTCTACTGCGTCGGCGGCGCTCCGATCGATTCATCGAAGGGCGGTCCGTTCCGGCTGCTCGTCCCCGGTCACGCGGACGAGTGCGTGCACGTGAAGGGCGTCGCGAAGCTCCACCTCGCGGCAACGCCCGGCCGCGACACGCGTCCGAAGGACGACGCCGAGCACGCGAAGCTGCACGCGAAGAAGAAGTCGACGTAGCGCGACTTCAGGCGGCTTCCGCTACCACGTCAGCGAGACTGCGTTCGTCCAGTTGAACGTGCTGGGGTTGCAATAGCCGAGCGCCAAGTTGCGGTACATGAACTGATAGTGCCGAACAGCGCCGCTCCCGGGCGACACCGTCGATATCTGCGAGAGAGGAGCGGACCAACCCGCCCGAGGATGCGGATAGCGAGCGTTCCCATCGAGAGCGTTCTGTCCGCCGAAGCGAACGAACGCGCCACCGGCGCAGCGCACTCCGTCGCCCGAGGCGACGCCGGCGCTGTCGCTGCCGTCACCGCCGATGAAGAGTCCGAAGCCGGATGCGCTGACGTTCGAAACGAGGAGTCGCACCTCGTCCGGATTCGTCCTTCCCGAGCCGACGAGCTTTCCTCCGGTGTACACGAACGAGTTCGCGCAGCCGGCATCGGGTGCACCGCTGGGATTCGGCACGAAGTTCGGCGCGAAGCACGGACAGGGCGTGGGAAGCGAACCGTCGCCGAAGCAGTACGGCTGTCCCGCCGCGAGGCAGGGGCCAAAGCTCACGATCATGTCCGCCGCGAGACCACCGGCGAACCCGAAGTCGCCGCCGATGAATAGGTGGTCGCCGCTGCCGCCGTCGTACACGAGCGACGAGAGCGCGCTGGGCGGCATCATCGGCGGCAAGGCCATCTGCAGTCCGCCGTTCATGGAGCTCCACGTTGCGCCATCCCAGAGAGCGACGCACCCGGTGTAGAGTCCACCGGCGAAGAGCTTGGGGCCGGTGCCGTCGTTCCATCCGCGGAGCGTGTAGACGTCGCCGTTCGGAATCCCCGGTCCAAGCGCGGACCAGGTCGCGCCATCCCACTTCGCGACGCGCGCGGCAGGCGCGCCGCCGGCCGAAGTGAAGTCGCCGCCCGCATAGAGCGCGAGGCCGGTGCCGTCGTCGAACGTCGTGAGGCAGCGCGCGTAGAAACCGCCGAGGCCAGCGCCGAGGCTCGACCAGGTCGTTCCGTCGAAGCGAGCGATGTTCTGCGCGGCGACTCCGCTGATCTGTGAGAAGTTGCCGGCGGCGTAGAGCGCCGGCCCGCTTCCGTCGTCGAACACGCACAGCGCGCGGATGCCGCCGTTCGGCATGACGCCGCTCCCGAGCGCGCTCCAGCTCGTGCCGTCCCATCTCGCGATGCCGTTCGCGAGCACCCCGCCCGCGTGCGTGAAAGCTCCGCCGACGTACAGCGCGGGGCCGCCGCCGTCGTCGAACGTGCACAGCGCGAGAGCGGCGCGAGGAAGACCCGTGAGACCGGTGCCGAGCGCGCTCCAAGCGGTGCCGTTCCACGCGGCGATGCTGCCGACCGGAGTGCCGTTCGCGAAGGCGAACTGCCCGCCCGCGATGAGTTGCGACTGTGCCCCGTCGTCGAACACGCACAACGCGTACACCGGTCCGAAGGTGAAGGCGCTGACGCCGCCGAAATTGCCGAGGCTCGTCCAGCTCACGCCGTCGAAGCTCGCGACGCCCGAATGGACGCCGCCGATCTCGAAGCCGCCGCCTGCGAAGAGGCGCGGTCCGGCACCCACGTCGTGCACGGCGAGGGCGGAGACGTTGCCGCCGTAGAACTGCTGGTCGAGTCCGGCGTCCCCGACGTCGACGTGCCACTCGAAGCACTGCGCCGCGCAGGGAGCGCAGAGCGACAGTGCGCCGATGAGCATGAGCGGCCCGCTGTTCACCATACGAGCGTCACCGCGTTCGTCCAGTTGAACGTCTCCGGTGTGCAGAAGCTGGGCGCCGGATTGCGGTAGAGCATCTGATAGTGCCGAACGGCGCCGCTTCCGGGCGTCACCGAGGACGCTTGCGAGAGCGAGAGCGACCACGCCGCGAGATCATTGGGATAGCGAGCAAAGCCGTGAATCGCGTTCTGGCCGCCGAAGCGGACGAGCGCTCCGCCCGCGCAGCGCACGCCGTCACCCGAGATGACGCCCGCGGGATCGCTCGCGTTGCCGCTGACGAAGAGTCCGAATTCCGTGTGTCCGAACTCGTTCCTGAAGAGGTCCGACACGAGGAGTCGCGCCGTGTCCGGGTTCGTCGTTCCCGACGCAGTGAGCTTTCCACCGCTGGCGACGAACGAGTTCGCGCAACCGCCATTCGAACCGCCGCCGCCGCACGGGCAAGGGTTTGGATGCGAGCCGAAGCCGAAGCAGAAGGTCTGACCCACGGGCGTGCACGGACCCCAGCGCGCGATCGAATGCGTCGCGGCGCCGTCGGCGCTCGTGAACCCACCCGCGACGAAGAGCTCGCTGCCGTGCCCCAGTCCCTCGTCGAAGGCCAGCGCGGCGAGCACGTTCGCGGAGGTGGACGGGCGCATGCCGGTGCGCAGCCGCTTCCACTGCGCCCCTTCCAATATCGCGACGTGGCTCGCATACGCGGCGCCGACCGCCACGAAGCCCCCGCCGGCGACGAGCTTCGCCCCCGAACCGTCGTTCCACGACGCGAGCGTCCAGACGCCGCCGCTGATGCCGTGGCCCACGTGCGACCACGTCGTGCCATTCCATCGCGCGACTCCGTCCCAGGGGAGGCCCGGTAACTCGAAGGTGCCGCCGGCGTAGAGCGCAGGCCCCGTGCCGTTGTCGTGGATGGTGAGACATCTCACGGGGCCATAGTTCAGGCCTGGTCCCACCGGCGACCAAGACGTGCCGTCGAAGCGCGCGATGCGGTTCGCGGGGACTCCATCCAGGTGGTCGAAGCCGCCGCCGGCGTAGAGCGCCGGTCCCGTGCCGTCGTCGAACACGCAGAGCGCGTAGACCATCCCGCCTCCCGGCGCGGGGGAGCCCAGGTAGCTCCACGTCGTCCCGTCCCACTTCGCGATGCGGAACGCGTTGCCTACAACCGCGTCGATGAAGTGTCCGGCGGCGTAGAGCGCGGGCCCCGTTCCGTCGTCGAACGTGCACATCGCCCACGCCACACCGTCGAGGCCGGTTCCGAGTCCCTTCCACGTCGTTCCGTCCCAGGCGGCGATGTACCGCGAAGGAGTGGCACCGGACGTGACGAACTTACCGGACGCGACGAGCACCGGCTGAATGCCGTCGTCGAACACGCAGAGCGACTGCACGTAGCTATTCACGGAGCTGCCGGTGAAGTTGTCGATCCCGACCCAGTTCGCGCCGTCCCACCGCGCGACCAAGAACGAGCTGCCTGCGATCCTGAGCTTTCCGCCGGCGAAGAGTCGCGGGCCGGAGCCTTCGTCGTACACGGCGAGAGCGTTGATCGATGCGAACTCCAGACCGCTGTGTCCGACGTTCACTTGCCATTCGCGGCACTGCGCGACCGTCGGTGTCGACAGCCAAGTCGCTCCGATGAACAGCGCGGCGATGCGTCGCCAATGATTGGGACGCTTCATACGCACTCTCCTCGCGAGCGGTGCGCGTTCGATCTCATGCGGCTCCTTACCAGATCAGCGTCACCGCGTTCGTCCAGTTGGACAAGCTCGGGTTGCAGAAGCCGGCCGACGCATTGCGGTAGAGGAATTGATAGTGGCGGACCGCACCGCTGCCGGGTGTCACGGAGGAAACTTGCGAGAGCGAGAGCGACCAGCTCTCGGAATCGTTGGGATAGCGGACGAATCCGCTGATCGCGTTCTGACCTCCGAACCGGACGAACGCTCCGCCCGCGCAGCGCACGCCGTCGCCGGAAGCGACGCCCGCGGCATCGCTCGCGTTGCCGCCGATGAAGAGCCCGAAACCGAGCGGGGAAACGTCCGACACGAGCAGTCGCGCGGTATCCGGGTTGGTCGTCCCGGACGCAACGAGCTTGCCGCCGCTCGGAAGGAACGAGTTCGCGCAGCCGCCGTTCGAGCCGCCGCTCGGACTCGGCACGGTGTCCGGAGGCGCGCACGGGCACGGCGTGGGGAGCGATCCGTCGCCGAAGCAGTACGTCTGACCCACCGGCGTGCACGAACCGAAGCGCGCGATCGAATGCGTCGCGGCGCCGTCGGCGCTCGAGAAGAAGCCCGCGACGAAGAGCTCGCTGCCGTGCCCGAGCCCCTCGTCGAAGGGGAGCGCCGCGTACACATGCGCGGACGTGTTCGGCGGCGCGGTGCGAATCCCCGTGCGCAGCGGCTGCCACTCCGCACCGTTCCACGTGGCGACGCGGTTCGCGGCGGTGATCCCGGCGCTGGAGAAGCGTCCGCCCGCGACCAGCTTCGAACCGGAGCCGTCGTCCCACGATGTGAGCGTCCAAACGGTGGAGCTGAACCCCAGGCCCAGCGTCGACCACGCCGAGCCGTTCCATTTGGCGATGCGGTTTGCCGGCGCACCGCCGGCGAGCTCGAAGTCGCCGGCCGCGTAGAGCGCCGGTCCCGTGCCGTCGTCGTGCACCGTGAGGCACAGGACTTGGCCATTGCTGATGCCGGCGCCGACGGCCGACCACGACGATCCGTCGAAGCGCGCGATGTGGTTCGCGGCGACTCCACCGATGTGGTTGAAGCTTCCGGCGGCGTAAAGCGCGGGCCCCGTGCCGTCGTCGAACACGCACAGCGCGTTCACTATCCCGCCCGCGGCCGCGGGACAGCCGGGATCGCTCCACGTCGCGCCGTCCCACTTCGCGATGCAGTTCGTGGTGACGCCGCCCGCTTCACTGAAGTCTCCGGCGGCGTAGAGCGCCGGGCCCGTG
>CAZQHA010000323.1:0-5332 GCA_964592795.1 uncultured Planctomycetaceae bacterium
GTTCAGAACAACCTAGCGGCCGTCCTCGAGAAGCTCGGTCGTGACGACGAAGCGAGCCACCTGCTCGAGAACGTGCTGAACATCGTGGACGCAGAGGGACAGATGGATTCTCTGGCAGCCAGCGGCGCGATCGCGTCCCTGGGTCGCCTGTTGGTCAAGCTTGGGGAGCTCGATGATGCGGAGTCCTTGCTCCATGAAGCCGTCCGGCGTTTCGACACGGACCGACCGATCAGTTCTGCCTTCTCAGTCCAGGCACTGTCGAATCTCGCGCGCCTGCGCGAGGCTCAGGGCCGCAGCGCGGAAGCACACGGACAGTGGGCCTTGGCGCTTGCGCGCGTGGGGAAGGACCCTGCACTCCGCGCAGTCACCGCGACCGAATACGGCCGTTTCCTGGCGCGTCAGGGACACCGCGCGCAGGCGACGTGCTTCTTGCGAGAGGGCGCCGTCACCTTCGAGTCGAGAAGGGATGCGCCCTGGGCGCAGGCGCGCGAATGCTACGCCGCGCTCGCGGATCTCTATCTGTCGGACAAGCGACCGATCGAAGCGCAGAGCTACCGGCAGTGCGCGACGCCGTGACGGGCGATGCGATTCACTGGATCTAACCGGACAATTGACGGTGAAATCGGACGTGACGCGTCAATCGGTGGTCGTAGGCGTTCTCCGGAGATAGGACTTCCCACGCCCGGCGGTTGCACGCTCGAAGCGGGATTGAGCGATGGCAGTCCGCGCATCACGTCGTCGTCTTCTTGTAGCGCATGCTCACGTTCTCGCGGCCCATCTCGCGCAGCCGGTCGGCCTCCTTCTTCAGGCCGAGGTTGTGAGCTTTCGACACGACGCTCTTCACCGAACGATTGAGCTTCTGCGCGATGTCCAGGTTCGAGCTGACGGGATAGATCTCGCGCAGCTGCGTAATCTCGTCGGGATGCCAGCGCGGCATGCGCGTCGCGGCGGATCCCGTCATGCGCCGCACGAACGCCTTGTCCTTCGCGAGGCAGTAGCGCGCGCCGAGGCGCTTCACGGACTCGAGCGTGCGGCCGAAGATGATCGCGAGGTCGTCGTCCGTGCGCGTGCCGTAGAGGCGCTTGAACTCGGCGACCTCGTCTTGCGTCCAGCGTCCGGTCTGCTGGATGCGCTTCAGCTCCATGATCTGCAGCTGGATCTCGTCGGTGGTGCGGCCGAGGATGCGCGCGATCACTTCGGGAGTCGTGCCGCCGAGGTACTTCTTCAGGTCCTGGACCTCGCGAGCGGTCCAAGGACCGGTGCGAACCGCGAGCCGGAAGACGGACTCGGCCATCTTCCGGACGCTGGCGACGGGGCGGTTCAGCTCGCGCGCGATCGCTTTTTCGTCGCGCAGGCCGTAGAGCTCCCGCAGCCGAGCGATCTCGGCTTGGGACCAACGACCGCGGCGCGGAGCCGCCGAGCGTTCCTCTCCCCAGTTCGTGCGTCGCACCCTACCTCCTCCCTTTTTCGCGGCGTCAGCTTACCAATGTCATTAGGAAACCCCAATGCGTGTTTCGCGGTCGCATTCGATCTCTCTCGTCATCGTTCCCTCCTTCCGGCGCGCGCGTCGCCGATGGCCGCGTCTTGATGGTTCCGATCGAGCTGTCGGTGATGCAAGCGCTCGCGAACTTGCGCCAGGATGTTGCGCACTCCCTCGGACGTGATCTCGCCCGACACGCGCTCCGCGAGCTCGACCGTTTCCGGCGCGGACGTCTGGCGCACCGCGTACTTGATCTCCGGCAGGAAGTTCGGGACGACGCTCACCGAGTCGTAGCCCATGCCCAGCAGCATCAGCGCGGTCGCGTAGTCGCCGGCCATCTCGCCGCACACCGACGACGGCTTCTTCGCGCCGCGCATCACACGGGCCACGTGACCGAGCGCGTAGATCACCGAGGGGTGATACGGATCGTAGAGCTTCGACACCCACGGATTGTCGCGGTCGACGGCGAGCAGGTATTGCACGAGATCGTTCGTGCCCACGCTGACGAAGTCGACCTCGCGGACGACTTGCTGCAGCGCCATCACGATCGAAGGGACCTCGACCATGATGCCCACGGGGACGTCCGGCGCGGCCTCGTATCCCTGCTCCGCGATCTGCCGGCGCACGTCGTCGAACATGCGGTGCACTTCGAGGATCTGCTCGAGCGAGCTGACCATCGGCAGGAGGACGCGCAGCTTGCCGTGCGCGCTCGCGCGCAACGCCGCGCGCAACTGGACGCGCAGCAGGTCTTGCCACTCGATGGAGATGCGCAGTCCGCGCCACCCCAGCGCCGGGTTCGTCTCGCGCGGCGTCTTGAAGTAGGGCAGCTGCTTGTCGTTGCCGATGTCGAGGGTACGCAAGGTCACGGGCCGCCCGTCCATGCGCTCCAGGACCCGGCGGTACATGCGGTACTGCTCCTCCTCCGAGGGGAAATGCGGCCGTTCCATGTAGAGGAACTCGGTCCGGAGCAGACCGACGCCGTCACAGTGCTCGAGCGCGAACGTGTCGAGGTCACGAACGCTCTCGATGTTCACCTGGACGTCGAACTTGTGACCGTCGGTCGTGACGGCGGGCAGCGCCGCGTGAACGGCGAGAGCCTTCTCCCGCGCGCGCCGGCGCTCGAGCCGCGCGAGGAACTCGTCGACGTCGTCCTGGTCGGGACGCAGCTGCACGACGCCGCGATCGCCGTCGACGCCGACGCGCATGCCCTGCTCGAGTCGCGACAAGAGGTTCGGCAGACCCGCGACGCACGGGACGCCGAACGAGCGCGCGAGCACGGCACCGTGCGAGAAGCGCCCACCGGTCTCCGTGATCACGGCGAGCACGCGCTCCCGCTCCAGGAACGTGACGACCTGCGGCGTGAGGTCGGCCGCGGCCAAGATCACTTGCTCCCCGGTCGCGACGACGGACTCGCGCTCGTTCTTCGTCAGGACGTCGAGCACGCCGCGCCAGGGGTCGCTGAAGTCGGCGGCGTAACCCCGGACGCTCTCGCCTTCGAGGTTGCCCAGCGTGCGCTGGAAGCGCTCGATCAGATTCTGCACGGCCGCTTCGGCGTTGATCCGCTGCTCCCGGATCGTCGCCTCGACCTTCTTCCGGGTGCTGGGGTCCTGCAGCAGCATCCGGTGGACGGAGAAGATCTCCGCGTCGCGCTCGCTCGTCTGCGCGATCACCTGCTTCTGGCGGCGGCGGAGCTCCTCCGTCGTGTGATCGATCGCGTCGTGCAGTCGCGCGATCTCGCGTTCGACCTCGTCCTCGGGCACCGACCACGTCGGCGCGACGTGCGGAGTCGCGCGCACCACGTGCACCGGCCCCATCGCGAGCCCGGGCGCGACCGCGAAACCCTTGATCATCCGCAATTGCGCCATCGGACCCGAATCCCCAGTGCGAGTAGGCCTACCGGGGCACGACGGGGAAGCCGACGGATGCACGAGCCCAAAGCCGCACAGGGGCGCGTGCCCTGAGCTGCTCCATGGCCCGGATCTCCTCCATGCCTGGATAGGTGCTCCCAATTTACACCCGACCCGCGCGCGACAGAAGACGCGGCGATCCCTGGAGAGCTCCGAGAAAAACGCCCGCCGCGGGTAGGGTGACCCGGCCGAGACGGTCGGAGACCCCCGCCGCGGCCCGTCCGGGGCGTTCGCAAAGCCCTACGAATCTTCATTCTCGGTTCGTCTCAAGAACGGCCGGGCCGGCCTCCGAACTGTGGGAGAACCGCTCCGGGGGCCGCCCCGGAGTCCCTCCCGCCCGGACGCACGGTGCGATCGTGCGGGAGCGGGCCGGAGAAGCTCCCTGGCCCGTGAGCTCCAGTACCAGGCAAGGCCAACCAAGGGATCGGATGGGCATGTTCGGCGAACAAAAGGTCGAATCGGACGAGCCGGAGGTCGTCGACCTCGACGTCGGTGGTCGGCGCAACTCGAAGAGCCCGCAACGCGGTCCGACGGGCGGTGGGCTCGGCTCCGCCGTGGGCGTGCTGCTCGTGGTCTGCGGAATCGCGCTGGCGGCGCTGCCGACCCTCGTCCCGCAGTACGCCTGGGCGGTGAACAGCGCGGCCAAGTACGGAGCCACGGCGGGTCTGCTCGCGCTGGGCGGCCTCGTCTTGATCGGCTTGGGCCGCGTCGTTCGCCATGTCAATCGGTCCGCCGCGGCGATCGAGCAGACCAACACCGAGGACATGGAGATGCTCGAGCACCTCGTGCTCGACTTCACGAAGATGCGCGACGGCGTGCAGGAATTGCGCCAAGAGCTCCTGCAGCTCCGCGAGGCGAGCACGACGATCCTGCAGACGACGGTCGGGCTCAGCGAAGCGCAGAGCTCGGAAGGCAGGCAGGACGCGATCTTCCGCATGGCCGCGAGCCTCGACCAGGTCGGCGCGCGCATCGAGCACCGCCTCGGCACCCAGAGCACCGCGCTGCAGGACACGCTGACCGAGCTCTCGAACTCGATCTCGGCGACGCACAAGCTCGTGACCGAGCTGGCGTCGGCGCCGCCGCGGCACTCGAGCTCGCACGAGCCCGGTTACGAATCACGCGTGGAATCGCGCGGCCGCGCGCCGCACCGCTCGCCCGAACCGCCGCTTCCCGCGCCGGAGTCCGACCTCGACGTGTGGGTCGAGCTCGACAACGACGAGCCGCGCTCGCTGGGCTTGCTCGACACGCTCGACGACCAAGGACAGGCGCACACGAAGAAGACCTCGCTCAGCTTGGAGCGCCCGCGGACTCACGACGCGAGCCAACCCGGCCCGCTGCCGAAGATCATCCGCAACCAGCAGTCGAACGCGGCGCTGCTCGGCCGTGAGGCGGGCGACGGCGTGCGCTCGATCCCGCGCGACGCGAGCGTCGACGACAAGATCGATCAGTTGAAGTCGCTCTTGTCGGACGCGCGGGTGCGCAAGGCCCTCGAAATCATGCAGAGCGAAGGGCCGCAGCGGGCGTAGCGCGCGCCGCTTCAGGTCCGGGCGCGGCCGCCTTTGCGCGTCCTCTACGACTCCTTCTCCGGAGCCTTCTCGCCCTGCTTCGTCTTGAAGAACGAAGCGAACGGGCTGAACGCGGGCGAGCGCGTCTTGATCGAGTCGAGGTTCACGCGCTCTTCGCGCTCCCCGCGATCGCCCCGATCGCCCGGGCCGCGCTTGCCGCCCGGCCGCATCCCGCCGCGGCCGCCGCCGCGCGATCCGGCCAAGCCGTCGCGCCGGGTCTGAGCGGCGCGCACGTTGAGCTTCGGGGCTTCGGGTTCGGCTCGTTCATGCCGCCCACGGCCGCGATGCGGACCGCGATCTCCGCGGTCGCTCCGCTCCCCTCGCTCGCCGCGCCGCGGCCCACCGGGACCGCGTTCGATCGCGGGCCGCGGCGCCCGCTC
>CAZQHA010000324.1:0-5277 GCA_964592795.1 uncultured Planctomycetaceae bacterium
CGATCTTCGACAGGCGCGGGACCGCCATGTCGTTCTGGATCGCGAAGCGCTCGCGCAGCCGCGGCTTCACTTCCTTGTCGTACTTCTCTTTCAGACGTGCCATGTGCGCTCGCTCACTCTTCCGCGGACTTCTTCGCGGTCTTCTTGCCCTTCGCGACGTTCGGGGCGGCGGCCTTCGACGCCTTCGCCTTGGCGGACTTCTCGGCGCGCTCGCCCTTGCCCGGCTTCGCATCGACGAGCGCCACGTTGCTCACGTGGATGGGCGACTCGTTCTGCACGCGCTCGCCCTTGGGGTTCTGCTGGCTCGGCTTCTTGTGGCGCCAGCGCAGGTTGATGCCTTCGACGATCACGCGCTGCTTCGACGGGAACGCCTCGCGGATCTCGCCCTGCTTGCCCTTGTCGTTGCCCGAGATCACGAGCACGCGGTCGCCCTTCTTGACGTGCATCAGACGACCTCCTGGGCCAGCGAGATGATCTTCATGAAGTTGCGCTCGCGGAGCTCGCGCGCCACGGCGCCGAAGATGCGCGTGCCGCGCGGGTTGCCTTCGCCGTCGACGAGCACGAGCGCGTTCTGGTCGAAGCGCACGTACGATCCGTCCGGACGGCGGGTGTTCTTCTTCACGCGGACGATCACGCCCTTGGCGACCGTGCCCTGCTTCACTTCCGAGCCGGGCATCGACTTCTTCACGGAGACGACGATCACGTCGCCCAAGCCCGCGTAGCGGCGGTGCGTGCCGCCCAGCACCTTGATGCACTGGACGAGCTTCGCGCCGGTGTTGTCGGCGACGTCGAGGAACGTCTGCATCTGGATCACGACGCACCTCCGATGCCGCTCGTGACGTCGACGGCTTCGACTTGCCTCGACTTCTCGACGATGCGCACGAGGATCCAGCGCTTGAGACGGCTCATGGGCCGGCAGGCCATGATCTCGACGCGGTCACCCTTGTGCGCCTCGCCCTTCTCGTCGTGCGCGTGGTAGCGCGCGGCCTTGCGCACGAACTTCTTGTACTTCGCGTGCTTGTACGTCCGCTCGACGAGCACGGTGATCGTCTTCGACATCTTGTCGCTGACGACGACCCCTTCGAGACGGCGGCGTTCGGTTCTCGTGGCGGTCATCTCAGCGCGGCTCCTGTCCGCGCACTCCGGTGGCGCGCTCGTGGAGGATGGTGTTGATGCGAGCGATCGTGCGACGCAGCGTCCGGATCTGGGCCGGGCTCGGCACGCTCTGCGTCGCGGACTTGAAGCGCATGTCGAACAGCTCCTTCTTGGACTTGCCGAGCTCGTACTCGAGCTCGCTCTTCGTCTTGCTCTTGATCTCGTCGATGTTCATCGATCGTGCTTCCTTCGCATCAGCTCGTCGGCAAGCGACGGATCATCTTGACCTTGATGGGCATCTTGTGAGCGACGCGATTGAAGGCCACTTTGGCCTTCTCCTCGGTCAAGCCACCCAGCTCGTAGAGGACGGTTCCGGGCTTCACTTCCGCGGCCCAGTACTCCACTTCGCCCTTGCCCTTGCCCATCCGCGTCTCGGCCGGCTTGGACGAGATCGGCTTGTGCGGGAACACGCGGATCCACACACGCGCCTGGCCGTCGGTCGCGCGGCTGGCCGCGATGCGGCCGGCCTCGATCTGGCGACCGGAGAGCCAGGCGTAGTCGAGCGATTGCAGGCCGAAGTCGCCGAACGCGACGCGGTTGCCGCGCGTGGCGATGCCCTTCAAACGACCGCGGTGAACTTTGCGGAACTTCGTCCGCTTAGGCATCAACGACATTGCGCGCCTCCCTATCCCGATCTCGACTCGGACCGCGGTTGAAACGCGGGCGTTCTTGGCGACCGGCGCCGGCCTGCGCCGCCTTGGCGTCGACCATCTTCCCGCGCTCGATGTCGCCCTTGTAGATCCAGACCTTCACGCCGATGATCCCGTAGCTCGTGCGCGCGAGCGCGGTGCCGTAGTCGATGTTCGCCTGCAGCGTCGACAGCGGCACGCGACCTTCGCGCTCCTTCGCCTGGCGCGCCATCTCGCCGCCGCCCAGGCGTCCGTTGAGCTCGACCTTCACCCCCTTCGCGCCGGCTTGCATCGTCGTCTGCAGCGCGCGTTTCATCGCGCGGCGGAACGCCATGCGCTTCTCGAGCGCCTCGGCGACCACCTCGGCGACGAGCTTCGACTCGAGCTCCGGACGCTTCACCTCGTGCAGCGTCAGGTGGCAGGTCATGCCCGTGATCTTCTGCAGCTCCTGCTTGAGCTGGTCGACGCGCACGCCCTTGCGGCCGACGAGCACGCCCGGACGCGCGGTGTAGATGATCGCGTTCACGGCTTCGGTCGTGCGCTCGATCTCGATGCGCGGGATGCCGGCGGAGCCGAACTCCTTCGCGATGTGCTTGCGGATCTGGAAGTCCTGCAGCAGGAACTTGCCGAAGTCCTTCTTGCCGCCGTACCAGCGCGAGCGCCACGGCTCGATGGTCGCGATGCGGAAGCCGGTCGGGTGGATCTTTTGTCCCATGGTGATCGGGGGTCTGACTCTACCCCTTGCTTCCCTTCTTCTTGGCTTCCGCGGGCTGGCCTTCGGCCTTCTTCTTCGCCGGCTTGGACTTCGCCTTCTTCGCGGGCGCCGCCTGTTCTTCCTCCATCTGGCGCACCTTCACGGTGAGGTGCGAGAGCCGCTTCGAGAACGGCATCGCGCGTCCTTGCGGGCCCGGACGGTAGCGCATCCGGCCGTTGAGCAGCGGGCCGTCGTCGGCCTTGCACTCGTGGATGTAGAGGCGGTTGATGTTGACGTTCTCGTCGAGGCTCGCGTTCGCGACCGCCGAGCGCACGACCTTGAGATAGAACGACGCGCCGCGCTGCGGGGCGAACTCGAGGAGCTCGAGCGCCTGGTTCACGGGCCGGCCGCGGATCAAGTCGGCGACGTAGCGCGCCTTGCGGGCGGTGATGCGCGCGAAACGATGTCGCGCGGTGAATTCCGGAGTGGCGGTGGCGGCGCTCATGCTTCCTCGGCTCCCGGCTTGGCGACTTCCTTCTTGTTCGTGTGGCCGCGGAACACGCGCGTCGGCGAGAACTCCCCGAGCTTGTGGCCGACCATGTCCTCGGTGACGACGACCTTCACGTGCGTCTTGCCGTTGTGGACCATGAACGTGTGCCCGATGAACTCGGGCGGAATGGTGCTCGCGCGCGACCACGTCTTGATCGCGTTCTTCGTGCCCTTCTTGTTCTCGGCGGCCACCTTCTTCGCCAGGTGCTCGGCGATGAACGGCCCCTTCTTCGTGCTACGGCCCATCAGTGAGATCCCTTCTTCCGGCGGCGAAGGATGAACTTGTTCGTCGGGTTGTTGCGGCGGCGCGTCTTGCCGCCCTTCGACAGCACGCCCGAGGGCGAGCACGGATGGCGTCCGCCCGCCGTGCGTCCTTCCCCGCCGCCCATCGGGTGATCGACGGGGTTCTGCGCGGTGCCGCGCACTTCCGGACGGCGGCCGAGGTGTCGCTTGCGGCCGGCCTTGCCGAGGCTGACGTTCTGGTGGTCGGTGTTGCCGATGCGGCCCACGGTCGCGCGGCAAGTCACGTGGATCTTGCGCAGCTCGCCCGAGCTGAGCAGCACGATCGCGTACTCGCCTTCGCGCGCGAGCAGCTGCGCCTGCGATCCGGCCGAGCGGCAGATCTGTCCGCCGCGTCCGGGCGAGAGCTCGATGTTGTGGATCTCGAGGCCGACGGGGATGTCCGAGAGCACCAGCGTGTTGCCGAGGAGCGGCTCCGCGCCCTTGCCGGAGTAGAGCGTCATCCCGACCGAGAGTCCCAGCGGCGCGATGATGTAGCGCTTCTCGCCGTCGGCGTAGTGCAGGAGCGCGATGTTCGCCGAGCGATTGGGGTCGTACTCGATCGTCGCGACGTGCGCCGGCACGCCGTCCTTGTCGCGCTTGAAGTCGATCAAGCGGTACATCCGCTTGTTGCCGCCGCCGCGACGGCGCGAAGTCTGGTGGCCGTGGTTGTTGCGGCCGCCGGTCTTCCGGTACGCGAGGAGAAGGCTCTTCTCCGGCGTCGTGGTCGTGATCTCGGCGTAGTCGAGCACGCTGCCTTGGCGGCGGCCGGGCGACGTCGGGCGATAGGTCTTGATTCCCATGGAAATGTGAGCTCTTTCGCGGTCCTACAGGATCTCGATCGTGTCGCCTTCCTTGAGCGTGACGAGCGCCTTCTTCCAGTCGGGCGTCTGGCCCGCGACGTAGCCGCGGCGGCGCATCTTCCCGCCCACGCGCATCGTGTTGACCGCGCGGACCTTCACCTTGAAGAGCGTCTCGACCGCTTGGCGGATCTCGACCTTGTTCGCGTCGCACGGGACGCGGAAGTGGTACGCGTTGCGGTCGGCGGTGTCGTCCGTCCCCTTCTCGGTGACGACCGGCTGCTTGATGATCTGATAGAGGCGATCGACGTTCGTCACGCGGCACCTTCCTTCGCCTTCGCGCCGACGCGCTGCGCGAGCGAATCGAGCGCGGCCTTCTCGGCCACGACCAGTCCCCCCAGCACGACGTCGTGCGCGCACAGCTCGTCCGCCGTGCGCACCGAGACGCCCGGGAAGTTCCGGCACGACTTCCAGAGCGCGACGTTCGGCTCGTTGACGACGAAGAGCGCGCGGCGCGGCGCACCCAGGTCCGCGAGCATCTTGCGCGCGGTCTTCGACGAGGGAGCCGACAGCTCGGGCATCTCGGCGACGACGAGCTCCTCGTCCGCGATCTTGCCGGCGATCGCGGTGCGCAGCGCGACGCGGCGCGCCTTCGCCGGCATGTGATAGCTGTAGTCGCGCGGCAGCGGGCCGAACACCGTGCCTCCGCCGCGCCAGATCGGCGACTTGCGGTCGCCGGCGCGCGCGCGTCCGGTGTGCTTCTGCTTCCAGGGCTTCTTGTGCGAGCCGGCGACTTCCGAGCGGCCCTTCGTCTTCACGTTCCCCTGGCGCTGGTTCGCCTGGAACATGACGACCGCGTCCTTCAGCGTGCGGTACAGGACCTTCTCGCCGAACGGCGCGGTGTCGAGGTCGACGCTCGAAAGCTTGCCCGATTTGTAGCTCTTCACTTTCACGGCTAGGCCTTGGCTTTCTTGATGCCCGTGCGCGCGGTGCGCACTTGGACGAAACCGTTGTTCGGGCCGGGCACCGCGCCCTTCAGGAACACGAGGTTCTTGTCCGCGTCGACGCGCATCACCTCGAGGTTCTTCGTGGTGTGACGCGAGTTGCCGTAGTGGCCGCCCAGGCGCTTGCCCTTGATCACCTTGCCGATGCGCTTGCTGGCCATCGAGCC
>CAZQHA010000325.1:0-5239 GCA_964592795.1 uncultured Planctomycetaceae bacterium
GCGCGTCGAAGTCCTCCGGGCGCAGCGGCCGCAGGACGAGGAGCCGCCCTTCGAGACGCGGCTGGAGCTCGAACGGCGGAGGCGCTTCAGGGCTCGAAGAGCTCGTTGCGCTTGATCCCGACTTTGTGCCCATACCACTGCGCGAACGTCCACAGGGTGCGCGTCGCGTAGATCGCGGAGTTCTTCAGGTTGATGCTGCTCGCCTCGTCGAAGTACCGCACGGGCACCGGGACATCGCCGAGCTTGAATCCATGGTGCACGCACTGCACGAGGAACTGCGAGTCGAACACGAAGCCGTCCGCGTTGCGCTTGTAGGGAATCGTGTCGAGAACCTTGCGCGAGTACGCGCGAAAGCCGCTGTGCCACTCGCCGAGGTTCTGGCCCGCGAGCATGTTCTCCATGATCGTCAGGCCGCGGTTCGCGAAGTACTTCGACTTCGGCATGCCGCCTTGCAGCGCCTCGCGCCGCGTGCGAATGCGATTGCCGAGGATCACGTCGCAGATCCCGTGTCGCAGGACCTCCACCGCCGTCGGGATCATCCGCGCGTCGTACTGGTAGTCGGCGTGGATCATCACGACGTAGTCCGCGCCGTGCGCGCGCGCCGTGTCGTAGCACGTCTTCTGGTTGCCGCCGTAACCGGTGTTCTTCTCGTGCTGGATCAGCGTCAGCGGCAGCGTCTTCGCGATCTTGACCGTGTCGTCCTTGCTGCAATCGTCGACGAGGATGATCTCCTCGACGTGCTCCTTCGGGACGTCGTTGAACACGCGCACGAGGGTGTTGGCCGCGTTGTAGGCCGGCATGACGACGATCGTGCGGTAGTTCGCTGGCATGTCGCGATTGTGGTGGAGGCGATAGCCCTCTACAAGTGCGCGCGCCGCGGGAGGCATGCCGCCGACCGACTGGCAATTCCGAAGCTCGACGTGTATCCGTGACGCATCGATATGCCGGAGGAGGTCCCGTGCACGCGCTCGTCTTGCCGTTCGAGGGTCGGTCGCCGCGATTCGGTCGCGACGTGTTCCTCGCGCCCACCGCCTCGATCGTCGGCGACGTGACGCTCGGCGACCGCGCATCGGTCTGGTATGCCGCGGTCGTGCGCGGCGACGTGCACGTGATCGAGATCGGCGCGGACTCGAACGTCCAAGACGGCGCCGTGATCCACGGGACGCTGGGCGAGTGGCCCGTTCGCATCGGCGAGCGCGTCTCCATCGGTCACGGTGCGACCGTTCACGGCGCGACGCTCGAAGACGACGTCCTCGTCGGCATCGGCGCGCGCGTGCTCGACGGAGCGCAAGTGGGTGCGCAGTCGCTGATCGCCGCGGGCGCGCTCATTCGCGAAGGCATGGTCGTGCCGCCGCGATCGCTGGTCGCGGGCGTGCCCGGTATCGTCAAGCGCGCGCTGACCGCGCGCGAGCTCGAGATCCTCCGGCGGACCCCGGGCCGCTATCGAGACCTCGCGACGCGCACCCGCGCGGCGTGCATCGCATCCGGCCTGCCGGATCCGTTTCGCTCTTGAGCGACGTCGATCGATCTAGGGCTGGATCTGGAAGCGCACCGCGTTCGTGAGTCCGGGCACGAGCGGGCTCTGCGGATCTCGGTACACGTACTGCGCGCACACGGTCGCGCCCGGAACGAGCGCCTGGACGACGCCCGACTGGATGACCGGGTTGAAGTCGAACGAGAACACGCCGCTGCAGGTCGCGCCCTCCGCCACGCCACCCGAAGCCTGCGGCGCCGTGCGCCTCCACGGCGTCTTCAAGCACAGGACGCCGTTGCCGAACGGCTGGTGATCGGGACGCAGGCTGTAGAGCAGGAACCCGGTGGTCTGATTGACGACCGACGCGGCGCCGACGCGGAACGCTGTCGCGTTCGTCGCGCTCGGCGTGCCGCTCGTCGTGATCTGCGGCACGCAACCGATCGCACTGGGAGTGCTCGTGCAGTAACTGTACGGCGACGGCGCGAACCGCATCACCGTCGCCTTGCCCGAAGCCGCGCTGTCGCGGAAGACGACGTGCGGCCTGTCGTACGAATCGATCGCCATCGCCAGGTAATCCGCGGCGCCGGGCGTGAAGCCGATCGACCCGACCGCCACCCAGCTGTCGCCCGTGTACTTGCGCACCGCGGCCTTGCGGCCCTGGTCTTTCAACTGGTACGCGATGTACGGCGTGTTCTGACTGTCGAAGTCGATCGACACCCACTGCCGCCACGACTCCGTCTCGATCACCGGTCGATCGGGTCCCGACGCGGGACCGCCGACGCGCACCCACTGGCCGCCGGTGAACTTCATCACCGTGATGCGCAGGTGGTACTCCTGATACACGACATACGGAGCGTCGTCGTTGTCGAGCGCGAGTCGCAGGTTGAGGCCACCCTTCGTCGTGAAGCCCGGCGTCCCGACGTACTCCCAGGCGTTCTGCGCCGCCGCGTAACGCATCACGCTGACGCGGCCATCCCCCGAGCTCGACGGATACTGCCGATCGGCGAACGCGATGTACGGCGTGCCGGAGGCGCTGATCGCGAGGCTCGTGTAGTCGACCCCACCGGGAGTGAACCCGGGCGGACCGAGCGTCGTCCAGGTGCCGTTCTCGAACCGCTGCACGGTGGCGCGATCCTGGTGCGCGCCGTCCTGATACGCGGCGTAGGCGCGATTGTCGCCGCCGACGACGAGGTGCGTGTAGTGCGCGTCCGCGGCGCTGCTCCCCGCCGGCCCGACGTTGCTCCACGCGGAGCCCGAGCCCGTCGGCGCACGGCGCACGTTCAACTTGCCCGCGACCGCGTAATCGCGCGCCGCCACGTACAGATTTCCCGCGCTGTCGAACGCGAGGTGGTTGTACCAACCGGTTCCGATGCTGGCTTCGCCCTTTCCGCCGACGTACGACCACGCGCCGTTGACGAAGCGCTTCACGCTCGTCGGGTTCACACCCATGCTGTGGTCCTGGTAGGCGACGTAGACGCGATCCGTGGAATCGAACGCGATCTGACAACACCAGACGCCCGCCGAGCTGAAGCCGGGTGATCCGAGAGCCTGCCAGTCCGAGGATTGCGCGCTCGCGACACCGGCGAGCAGCGCTGCCGAAAACAGCCGAACGAATGAGTCAGTCATGTTGTGCTGGGATCCGGGCGCGAATGCACCCGAGCTGCCGGCGCCCTTATCGGCCAACCGAAGCACTCCCCCTCAAGTAGCGTCATTCCGAGCTCGTTGGAGCCGCGCGCGCGCCGCGCCCGAGGAGTCCGAGCTCCTCCGCGTGCGGCCGGAGCGCGTCGATCACGAACGCGACCTGCGCTTCCACCGAGACGCCGAGCATCTCGGCGCCCGCGCTGACCTCGGCGCGTTCGACCTTCGCCGCGAAGCCCTTGTCCTTCAGCTTCTTCATCACGCTCTTGGGCTCGAGCGTGAGGATGCCGCCGTCACGCACGTGACAGCACGCGCCCACGAAGCCGGTGAGCTCGTCGCACGCGAGCAGCGCCTTGTCGAGCTGCGTCTCGTACGGAACGTTCCAACGCGTGTAGTGCGCGGACACCGCGTGCGCGATCCGCGGTTCGCCCTGCTCGACGAGCCACGCGACGATGCGCCTGGGATGCTCGTCGGGCCAGGCTTCGTAGTCGGCGTCGTGGAGCATCCCCGCGATCCCCCACGACTCCTCGTCCGCCGCTCCGGCGCCGTACACGTGCGCAGCCCGACGCATCACGAGCTCGACGGCTCGAGCGTGCTTGCGGAGCGCGTCCGAAGTCGTCCACTCGCACAGATGGGCCCAAGCCGCTCCTCGACTCAGTGTCATCGCAAGGTCTTTCCGGAACGAATGACGCTACCACGACACCGCCGTTTCCGCGCGACGCGCGTCAGCGCCGCGTGTTCGGCCGGTCCCCGCGGCGCTCTCGAACGGCTTCTCGGAGCAGGAACTCGATGTGCGCGTTCAGGCTGCGCAGATCTTGGTTCGCCCACTCGCGGAGCTCCGCCATCAGCTCCGGCGAAAGCCGCAAGAGGAACGGCTTGCGCTCGGGCGGGTCCGGAGGGTCGGTCGCCTTCGATCCGCGCGTCGCCATGGGGAGCCTGCGTCTAGTTGTAGAGCGTTCCCGTGTTCACGACGGGCGACGGCGCGGCCTGGCCGCACAAGACGACCAACAGGTTGCCGACGAGCGTCGCGCGACGCTCGTCGTCCAGGTCGACGATGCGCTTGTCGCCGAGCTTCGTCAGCGCCATCTCCACCATGCCCACGGCGCCGTCCACGATCATCGCTCGCGCGGCGATGATCGCCCCGGCTTGTTGCCGTTGGAGCATCGCCGCCGCGATTTCCTGCGCGTACGCGAGGTGAGAGAGACGCGCCTCGAGCACTTGGATGCCGGCGATGTCGAGCCGTTGCTGCAGCTCGCCCAGGAGCTCGAGCGCGATGACGTCGGCGCTGCCGCGCAGCGTGGTCGACACGTCGCTCGTCTGCCCATCGTCGTACGGATGACGGCTCGCGACGAGGCGCACCGCCGCCTCGCTCTGCACGTCGACGAAGTGCTCGAAGGCCTCGACGTCGAACAAGGCTTGCGCGGAGTCCTGCACCTGCCACACGACGACCGCGGCGATCTCGATCGGATTGCCGAGGAGGTCGTTCACCTTGAGCGTCTTGCCGTTCAGGTTGTGCGCGCGCAGCGAGACCTTCTTCTTGGACGTGAACGGGTTCGTCCACCAGAACCCCGGCGTGCGCACGGTCCCGCGATAGTTGCCGAACAGCACCAGGACGCGGCCCAAGTTGGGCTCGACGACGAAGAAGCCGGGTACGAGGATCACGAAGAGGACGATCGCGAGAAGTCCCGCGACGAGCTTCCAGGGCGTCTCCGTGACTCCGCCGTGGATCACCAGCGCCGCGCCGGCGCCGAACAGGACGAAGTGGAAAGCGATCATCGCGTAGCCGGACAGCGGCGAGAACGCGTGCTCGGTCGATCGATTGCGAGACTGCATCGAGTGCTCCTGGGCCCCGCACGGGCCTCCGTTTTCGTGGTATTACGATGATATCATATCGATATTCAGCACGACCCGGCACCACCGCGATCGAGCGCACGTCCGCCGACCGTCGCGAGCCGCGTGTCGACAAAGACTTGCGATCGTGACCCCGCGACGCGATCGCGTCCCAAAGCCCGCTAGAATCCCGGCCCCGTGACGCCCACCTCTCAATCCCGGGCGCCCGACGCCGATCTCCCGCGCACGGCCGGAGGCTTCGAGCTCCTGCGCGAGCTCGGGCGCGGCGGGATGGGC
>CAZQHA010000326.1:0-5237 GCA_964592795.1 uncultured Planctomycetaceae bacterium
AAGCGCTCGGGCGACAGCTTGCTCACGCTCGTGGCGCTCGATCCGCTCGCGGGCCTCGAGCCGGCGCAGCGCGAGGTCCTGATGTCGCGGATGTTCGCGGAGCGCGTCTTCTTCTACGGAACACGCATGCCGCAGGTGCTCAAGTGGCAGGCGGAGAGCCTCTCGCAGTCGGTGCTGCGCGCACCGGAGCTCACGCAAGCCAGCCGAGCGTTGACGCGCTTCAGCGAGTCCGCCGAGCGCATCGCCGCGATCGCCGAGCGGCTGCCGGAAACGCAGCAGAAGCTCCAGGATTCGTTCCAGGAGTTCCGCGACGCGATGGAGTCGACGCAATCGGCCGCGGCGACGCTCGGCTCGACGATCCGGGCGGCGGACGAGTTCGCGAAGCGGTTCGAGAGCGACCCCGACAAGCCCTCCGACGGCAAGAGCCCCCTCACCGAGTACCAAGCGGCCGTCGAGGAGACGGGAGATGCCGCTGAGCGGCTGACGGGCTTCGCCGAGAAGCTCGACGAGCTGCTCGAGTCGCCGGATCTCGAAAGCGAAGGCAAGCTGCAATCCGCGGTCGTCGACGTGCAATCGAGCGCCAAGTCGGTGATCAACTACGCGTTCGTGCGCTTGCTCGCGATCGTGATCGCGCTACCGCTGGCGATTGCGCTCGCGGTCGCTCTCTACCGGCGGACGACACGGAGGCCCCACGGGCCCGTCATGCAGCCGTGACGTCGATGACCACAGCCGAGTGCGACCGCGGAACACGGCATCCGGCACTCGCGCGCGGCGTTCACTCGCTGTGATACAGGTGAAGGTGGAGCTCGCGCGGCGATCCCTCCACGGCGCTGAACGTCGCCGTGCACTGTCGCCTGCATCCGGGGCAGGCCACCGACAGAGTGCCGCCGGGGCAGAGCCGCGGCCGCAGCTCGACCGTCTCACCGCACGCGCACGGAACTCGGGCCTCGATGCGCAGGTCGTTTCGCTCCGGCCGGTACGGCATGCGCTGATAGAAGACGGTCGTCACGCCGGCGACGGACGCGGGACCGAGCGTCCAGCAGACGTGGCACAGCCCGACCAACGATTCGCGGGCATGGCGAGCGCGGCACAGCACGCAGTGCGCGTCGCGCGCCGAAAGGTGAACGAAGTCGCTGGGTTTCAGTCTCGAAGGAACCATCCGTCCGGTGTCGCCGCGCTGCCTGCTCGATCGTTCGAGGAGCGGCTACACGAAGACACGCGACGCGGATGAAGACTGGTCCAAGAATCGACGAGAAAGCATCGAAGGATCTGCGCCCCCCTTTTTAGCGGCGCCTCTTCGCTGAGTTCGCGGTCGTCGACATCCCGGGGCCGTAGCCGCGCTTGTCAGGAAGCGGCGCCTGGGGTCCTTTTTCTCGCGCCAGCGTCTCGATCAACGTCGCCACGAGCGCCGTCCAGCCCGTCTGGTGACTCGCCCCGATGCCTCGGCCCGTGTCGCCGTGGAAGTGCTCGTAGAAAAGCACGAGCTCGCGCCAGTGCGGATCGTCCGCGTACCGCGCGTCGTCCCCGTGACACGGCCGACGGCCGTTCTCGTCCGGAACGAAGAGGCGCGTCAACCGCGCAGCCAGCTCGCGCGCGACTTGCGCGAGAGTCATGCGCCGGCCGGATCCCGTCGGGAACTCGACCGTCAGCGCTCCGCCGTAGAAGTGGTCGTAGCGCTCGAGCGCCTCGATCAGGAGGAAGTTCACCGGGAACCAGATCGGCCCGCGCCAATTCGAGTTCCCGCCGAAGAGCGTGTTCGTCGACTCCCCGGGCGTGTAGTCGACGCGGTACTCCTCGTCGCGCACGCGCAGCACGTACGGGTGCTTCGCGTGCACCTTCGACACCGATCGGATGCCGTACGGGGACAGGAACTCGTCCTCGTCGAGCATGTAGCGGAGCACGCGCTCCAGGCGCTGCCGCGACGGAATCGCGAGCATGTGGTGTCCGTCGCCGTTGTGCTCGGACGCCTCCATGTAGCTCACGTGGCGCGCGAGATCCTGGCGGTGCTCGAGGAACCAGCGCGCTCGCTTCGCGAACCCCGGAAGACGCACGAGCGTCTGCTTGTCGATCACCTCGACCGCGATCAGCGGAATCAGCCCGACCATCGAGCGCACGCGCAGCTTCGTCGTCGTGCCGTGCACCGTGGCTTGGTCGTAGTAGAAGCCGTCCTCCTCGTCCCACAGCCCCGAACCGCCCAGCGCGTTCATCGCGTCCACGATCGCGACGAAGTGCTCGAAGAACTTCGACGCCATGTCCTCGTACACCGGATCGGTCTTCGCGAGCTCGATCGCGATCGACAGCATCGTTCCGCAGTAGAACGCCATCCACGCCGTTCCGTCGGCTTGGTCGTACCGGCCGCCGTGCGGCATCGGCTTGTTGCGGTCGAACGCTCCGATGTTGTCGAGGCCCAGGAAGCCGCCGCTGAACAAGTGCCGGCCCGAGCTGTCCTTGCGATTGACCCACCACGTGAAGTTGAGCAGGAGCTTTTGGAACGTGCTCGCCAGGAACTGCGTGTCGCGCTTCCCCTGCGCACCCGACTTCTTGTACACGCGCCAGCACGCCCACGCGTGCACCGGGGGGTTGACGTCGGACAGCGCCCACTCGTACGCGGGGATCTGCCCGTTCGGATGCATGTACCACTCGCGCAGGAAGAGCTCGAGCTGCTGCTTCGCGAACGCCGGATCGACCTTCGCGAACGGGATCGTGTGGAACGCGAGATCCCACGCCGCGTACCAGGGGTACTCCCACGTGTCGGGCATCGAGATCACGTCGCGGTTGTAGAGGTGCGGCCAGTCGGAATTGCGCCCGCTCGTGCGCTCGAGCGGCGGCGGGTGACCCGGGTCGCCCTTGAGCCACGCGTCGACGACGTAGTGATAGAACTGCTTGCTCCACAGGAGACCCGCGTACGCCTGGCGCACGATCGCGGTCTCGTGCGCGGGCGACTCGGCCGGCAGCCGCGCCGCGTAGAACTCGTCCGTTTCGCTCCGTCGTTGCTCGAACGTGCGGTCGAACTCGGCGCCGAACGCGCGCGCGGGCGCCGACTTCTCTTCGGTGAGGCGCAGCTTGAACACGCGCGAGCCGCCGGCCGGGATCGTCACGCGGTGGTGCGACGCGGCCTTCGTGCCGCGCTGCGCGGGGTTCACGGCTTCGCTCCGGCCCTCGATCACGCACGCGTGGAACGCGTCCTTCACGAACGGCGTCGCATTCGGCACCCCGAAGAGGCGCGTCTTGTTGGTCTCGTTCTCCGTGAACAGGAAATCGACGAAGCCCTCCGCGCGCGGATCGACCGCGAAATGGTACTTCCCGAGCGACGCGTGCTCGGCCACGAGCTCGTGCTCGTCGCTGCGCCGGATCTCGGGGCGGGATTTGTCGTCTTCCGTCGTGCGGCCGTAGCTCCACGTGTTGCGGAACCACAGCGACGGCAGGACGTGCAGCGTCGCGGCCTGGGGTCCGCGGTTGTGACACGTGACGCGGACGAGGATGTCGTCCGGGCCCGCCTTCGCGTACTCGACGTACACGTCGAAATAGCGGCTCTCGTCGAAGACGCCCGTGTCGGCGAGCTCGAACTCCGGCTCGAGCCGCGTGCGCCGCGCGCTCTCCGCGACGAGCGCCGCGTACGGGAACTCGCGCTGCGGATACTTGTACAGCGCCTTCATGTACGAGTGCGTCGGCGACGAATCGAGGAAGTAGTACGCCTCCTTCACGTCCTCGCCGTGGTTGCCTTCGGCGCCCGTCACGCCGAAGAGACGCTCCTTCAGGATCGGATCGCGCTCGTTCCACAGCGCGAGCGCGAAGCACAAGCGGCCTTGTCGGTCGCTGATGCCGAGCAAGCCGTCCTCGCCCCAGCGGTACGCGCGGCTGCGCGCGTGATCGTGCGTGAAGTAGGTCCACGCCGATCCGTCGGCGGAGTAGTCCTCGCGCACGGTCCCCCACTCCCGCGCCGACAGATACGGCCCCCAGCGCTTCCAGTTCCGTACGCGCTGCTCGTCCTCGGCGAGCCGCAGCGCTTCGGCGTTCGTGTGCTTCGAGTCGGACATGCGTCGGTGCTCGACTCGCGCGACCGCCGCGAGAGCCGGCGTGAGTCTAACCTCGCCAGCCCACGATCTTGTCGATCGTCCCGACCGACACGGCGTGGTAGCGCGGGCGCGCCCTCTCGTAGATCGAGAGCGCGCGCTGCTTCCCCGCTTCCGTCTTGACCAGCTCCGTGTACAGCGGCTTCAGGAACTTGCGGCGTCCGACCTCCGTCAAGAACTCGACGAGTCGCGCGTCGGCCGGCGCGTATCCGCTCGCGATCGAGAGGCGCAACCACGTGCACGCGATCTCGCTGTTCCGAGACTCGGTGAGGCCGAACTGCTCGTCGAGCGCCGCCATCCTCTGGGCATCGAGGGAGCCGGCGATGCCTTCGAGGAACGTCAGCCACTGCTGCGTCACGAAGCCCTTCGTGTCGAGCTCCGCCGGCTGCGCGCCGGCCTTGAAGCGCTCGACCTCGCGCTCGACCTTCGCCAGCGACGCGGACTTCGTGCGCGGCGTGTCCGGCGGCAGCCCCGGCTTCTCGAGCCACGTCGCGAGGTCGATCTTCGCCAGTCCCTGCGCGTCGCCCGCGAACAGCGTGCGCTTCATGTACTCGACGAAGTGCTCCGTCGTGATGCTCCGGAACGCGTGCGAGTCGAAGTAGCCGCGCAGGAAGCGGTCGAAGCGCTCGCGGCCGACGATCTCCTCGATGCGCATGAGGAAGAGCGCGCCTTTCGTGTACGGCACGCCGGAGAAGCTGTCGTCGGGACCGCGACCTTCGAGGTCGACGTGCAGCACCTGGTCGCGCGGATCGAGGTCCTTCATCTCGCGCTCGAGCTCGGCCAGCGCGAGCTCCGTCTCCATCTTCGCGCGTTCGACTCCGTAGACGGCCTCCATGATCCGCTGCTCGAAGTAGACGGTGAAGCCCTCGTTGAGCCAGAAGTCGCGCCACGTCGCGTTCGTGACGAGGTTGCCCGACCACGAGTGCGCGAGCTCGTGCGCGACGAGCGACACGAGCGACTTGTCGCCCGCGAGGATCGTCGGCGTCGCGAACGTGAGCCGCGGATTCTCCATGCCGCCGAACGGGAACGAGGCGGGCAGGATGATCAAGTCGTAGCGTCCCCAGCGGTACGGTCCGAACAGATCCACGGCGCTCTGGATCATCGCCTCCGTGTCGGCGAGATCATCGCGCGCGCCGTCGGCCACCGACCGCTCGTCCCAGATGC
>CAZQHA010000327.1:0-5220 GCA_964592795.1 uncultured Planctomycetaceae bacterium
GGCTCACGCGCTCCTTGAGCAACCAGTATCCGACGTAGACGAAGACGAGGCCGGCGAGCACCGTCGCCTCGGCGCCGAAGTTGAAGAGCCAGCCCACGAGGACCCACACCGGGGCGAACATGACGATCGGCCAGGCGCCGCTCGAAGGATCGATGGTGCCGACGAGACCGGCGGCGAGCACGCGGTCCTTGACCTCGTCCTTCACGAAGTAGCGGAGGCTGTCGGCCGGCTCGGCATCCGCGGCCGCAGCCGCAGCCGCGGCCGACTGCGGAGCTCCTTGCCCCATGCCGTCGACGTCCGTCTTGACGTCGACCGCGTGCTGGTAGCGGCGCGCCGGCTCGCGCTCGAGCGTCTTGAGCACGATGTCGTCGAGCCTCACGTCGATCGTCACGCGATGCGAAGGCGGCTCGAACCTGCCGAGCGGCAACGACCCCGTGAGCATCTCGTACAAGACGACGCCGAGCGAGTAGATGTCCGCGCGGTGATCGACGTCGTGCGGTCGCTCGACTTGCTCGGGCGCCATGTAGTGCGGCGTGCCCATCACCTGACCGGTCGCGGTCAGCGCGCCCGTGCCCGCCGGCGCCGCCAGCTTCGCGAGCCCGAAGTCGGCGATCTTGACGCGCCCGCGCTTGTCGATGAGCACGTTCTCGGGCTTGATGTCGCGGTGGACGACGCCCTCGTCGTGCGCGTACTGCAGCGCGTCGCACAGCTCGCGCACGATCGACAGCGCCTGCCGCGGAGCGATCTCGCCCGCGCGGATCGTGCGCCGCAGATCGACGCCGTCGACGAACTCCATCACGAGGTAGTAGAGGCCGTCGGTCTCGCCGAAGTCGTGCACGGCGACGATGCCGGGGTGCGACAGCCGCGCGAGCGCGCGTGCCTCGCGCAGGAACCGCTCGGCGAACGCTGGGTCGCGCGAGAGGTCCTGGTGCAGGACCTTCAGCGCGACGACGCGGTCGAGCCGCGTGTGCTTGGCCTTGTACACGATGCCCATGCCGCCCTGACCGCACAGCTCGAGCACCTCGAGGTCGCGGAAGTGCTTCGCCATCTCCTCCGCGGACGGCGGCGGCGGCCGGAGCACGGTGGCGTGCGTCTGCACCTGTCCGAGGTCGGACGCGCGGGAGGGCGCCGCTTCGAGCCCCAGCTTCAGGAGGCAGCGCGGGCACGTCGCGCCGGCCGCGGCGAGCGGTGCTCCGCACTTGGGACAGGTCGCGGGCGTGGTCATGGCGACCGGCTGTGAAGGAACGGCGCGCGAGCGTTACGCGGCATCGCTAGTTTTCTCGCGGCTCCTGGAGCGCGTCGAACAGGTCGCGGATCTCGTCCTCGACCGCGCGCCCGTCGGGCAGCGTCTCCGCGACCTCGAGCCGCAGGAGCTCGCCGTACCGCTTCCGCAGTCGGTGGAGCGCCACGCGCGCCGCGTTCTCGGAGAGCCCGGTCTTCTCGGCGATCTCCGCCGCGCCCGCCGCGTCGCTGCCGGCGGTCAAGTGTCCGCGCAGCACGGCGAAGGCGTCGCCCTTGCCGGCGTGCGCTTGCTCTTCCGCCAGTCGCTCGAGGGCGCGATCGAGCAGCGCGAGCGCCCACTCGCGCTCGAACATCCGATCGGGCTCGCGCGGATCCGCGGGCTCCTTGCTGTAGCGCGTCTCGGCCGTGACCGTATCGATCGAAACAAGCGCGGCGGCGCCGCCGCGCTTGAGCGCACGCTCGCGCTCGCGCTCGTTCGCCATGTAGTGCTGGAACGCCGACAGGAGGTAGGTGCGGAAGCGACCGCGCTCGCGATCCGCGCGCGCGATGTCGTGCTTCTCGAGCAGCCGGGTGAAGAAGCCCTGCGTCAGATCGCGCGCGTCGTCGGCGCTACGCCCCGAGCGGCGAGCGTACGCGTAGAGCGGATACCAGTACGTCGCGCACAGCGCGGCGAGCGCCTCCTGGCTCTGCGCGCCGGCCGCCGCGACGACGCTCCAGCGCGTCGTGTGGAAGCCCGCGCGAGAAGCGTGCGACGCCGACATCGGCGCGGATGATACCGAGCTACACTCGATATCCGCTCATCATGCTCTGGACGAGTACGTGCGCCGGAATCCTCGCGACCGCCGCCGTCGCGGCGGCGCAGACGCTTCCGCTGCGCCGGTACGACGTGCCGCAAGGCCTCGCGAACAGCCGCGTCAACTTCCTCGCGCAGGACAGCCGCGGGTACTTGTGGATCGCGACGTGGGAGGGACTGTCGCGATTCGACGGCGACGAGTTCGTCCACTTCGGGACGCGCGAAGGGCTCGGCAGCGACTTCATCCATGCGACGGCGGAGGACGGCGCGGGCCGGATGTGGGTCGCGACGGCGGACGGCAGCTTGTCGCTCTTCGTGGGCGGCGCGTTCCGCCGCTTCGAGCTGCCCGGCCACTCGGCGTCCAATCCGGTGCGCGCGTTGTGTCGCGACCAAAGCGGGGGTCTGTGGCTCGCGTCGAGCGCCGGCGTGCAGCACGTCGATCTCGACGAGCGCGGAGGACTTTCGATCGAGCCGCGCCATCCCGACGTGATCGTGACGTGGCCGCAGGCGATGGTCACGACGCCCGACGGCCAGACGTGGATCGGGTCGCGGCGGGAGGTGCTGGAGATCGTCGGAGCGAAGGTTTCCCGTCACGTGCCGCCGCCGGACCACGACGCGCGCGGCGAGCTGATCGCGATCGCCCCGGCGCAGGGCGGGCGCGTGATGGTCGGGTTCGACCGCGCGCTGTACGAGCTCGGAGCCCCGAACGAGCAGGGAGAGCGCGCCTGGACGCACGTCCCGCTCGACTTCGACGAGCTGCATCACCTGCGCGCGCTCGCGTGCGACCGCGACGGCGACGTGTGGATCGGGAGCTGGCAAGGGCTCGTGCGCTACCGCGGCGAGTACCGCTCGACGCTCCTGCGCCGCGAGCACGGGCTCGCGGACGACTCGATTCGCGCGCTGTGCACGGATGCCGACGGCAACGTGTGGATCGGAACGTGGTCGGCGGGGATCGCGCGGCTCTCGAGCAAGGCGATCGTGCACTGGACGCCGGAGAACGGGCTGCCGGATCGGACGGCGCTCTTCCTTGCCGAGGACGCGAAGGGTCGCATCGTCGTCACGTTCATCCGGTCGATGGCGCGCATCGACGGCGATCGCGTCGAAACGATCGCGGGCTCGCAGGATCCCCAGTGGAGCGGCGTGGGCCAGCGACTCCTGATCGATTCGCGCGGCGAGGCGTGGGTCGGCACGGACGAGCCGCGCTTCTACCACGTCCCCGGCCCCGATCTCGATCTCACCCGCGCGCGAGCGATCGGCCCGGCCGAGGGTTTCCCCGAAGGCGGCGTGTTCGGCGCGCCGCACGAGGATCCGAGCGGCCGCGTGTGGGTCCCGATGAGCTCCGGCGATCTCGCGTGGTTCGACGCGGGACGAGAGGTCGGCGTGATCCGCTTCGAGCACGCGCGGCTTCCGCCGTCGGAACGCTTCAGCTCCGCCGCGCGTTGCATGACGACGACGACGAGCGGGCAGCTCTGGCTCGCGCCGTACGACGGCCTCGCGCGATGGATCGACGGGCGACTCGACACGATCGAGTTCGAGCCGGGCGGTCCACCGCCGCAGTCGCGCTGCCTCCACGAAGACCGCTCCGGCAACCTGTGGGTCGGCACGCGACACGCCGGCGTGTGGCTCAGCTGCGATTCGTCGGCGGCGAATCCGGTGTTCGAGCGTCAATCGATCAGCGAAGGGCTCGTCAGTCACGCCGTGTGGTCGATCGCCGAGGACGCGCGCGGCCGCCTGTACTTCGGGACCGGACGCGGGATCGATCGGTTCGATCCGTCGACGGGCGACATGCTGCACATCGGGACGCGCGAGGGGCTCGCGGGCGAGATCGTCAACCACTGCCTCACCGACCGACACGGCCGGATCTGGGTGGCGACGTCGGGCGGCGTGTCGCGCATCGATCCGTCGATCGAGGATCCGCCCGCCGCTCCCCCGCCGGTGTGGATCACCGCGGTGCGCGTGTCCGGCGCGGAGGTCGCGATCGATCCGCGCGGCGTGCGCCAAGTCGACGCCGGCGAGCATCCCTCGAGCGAGAACGACGTCGAGATCCAATTCACGGCGCCGTGCTTCCGCGGCGAGTCCGCGCTCGCGTTCCAGTATCGGTTGAGCGGCGTGGACTCGGACTGGAGCCCCCCGACCGAGCAGCGCTCGGTGCACTTCGCGCGCCTCGACGGCGGCTCGTATCGATTCCAGGTCCGCGCGGTGCATCCGGCGGGAACCGTCAGCCCGTCGAGCGCCGAAGTGACATTCACGATTCGACCGCCGCTCTGGCGGACGCCGTGGTTCGTCGCGGCGTGCGTCGCGGTCGGGGGGGCGATCGCGTACGCGCTCCACCGCTCGAGGGTCCGGCGCGTGCTCGCGCTCGAGCGCATCCGGACGCAGATCGCGACGGACATCCATGACGACATGGGGTCGGGACTGGCGCAGATCGCGATCCTGTCCGAGGTCGCGAAGCGGCAGGGCGCGGAATCGGCGCGGTCGCACATGGACGAGATCGCGCGTCTCGCGCGCAGCATGCGCGAGTCGATGAGCGACATCGTTTGGTCGATCGACCCGCGCAAGGATCACTTCGCCGATCTCGTCCAGCGGATGAGGCAGGTCGCGTTCAACTTGTTGGAAGCGGAGGGCGTGGCCGTCGAGTTCGATGCGCCGGACGAAGCGATGGTCGACATTCCGCTGGGTCCCGATCGACGGCGGCATCTGCTCCTCATGTTCAAGGAGCTCGTGTCGAACGTCGCGCGACACGCGCAAGCTTCGCGAGTCACGGTTGCCATCCAAGTGACGCCGGACGTCCTTTCGGTTTCCGTCGTCGACGACGGTCGCGGGTTCGACACCGAGACGCCCTCGCGCGGTCACGGCTTGTCCGGTCTGAAGCGCCGCGCCGAAGGGCTCGATGCCCGCGTCCGAATCGAGTCGAGGCGAGGTGCAGGCACCAAGGCGCTCGTCGAGATCAAGGTCTGAGCATGGAACGCACAAGACGGCGAAGCGATTCCGCCGACTGCGTTGCGGCAATACAAAGGCAAGCTGCAGCTCGCTGAGCAACGCAGCCGGCGGTTAAGCAAGAAGAGAAGAACGTGTCTTCTCTTTCTTCTCTTTCTTCTCTGCTCTGCTCTGCTTCTGCTCTTCTCTTCCAACTTAACCGCCGGCTGCTGCGCTCAGCGGCTCTCAGCTCGCCTCGGTATTCCCGC
>CAZQHA010000328.1:0-5220 GCA_964592795.1 uncultured Planctomycetaceae bacterium
TACCAGGATCAATTCCAGGTGTACGGCCGCGCGGGTGAGCCCTGTCTCGTGTGCGGCGACCCGATCCAGCGCATCGTCGTGGCGCAGCGCGGCACGCACGTCTGTCGGCGCTGCCAGCGACGCTGACTACCGCCGCGACTTCCAGATCTCTTGCAGCTCCGCGACGTCCGGCCACTGCTCGGCGCAGATCGCGAGGTACAGCGTCACGTCCGCCGGCGCGAACTTCTTGTCGAGATCGGCGACCGTGCTCTGGATCTTGTCGCGCTTGGGCTTCGACGCGTCGACGTCCTCGATCATGCCGTTGTCGTGCGGAACTCCGGTCGAATCGAGGAACCCGGTCACGAGGTCCTTGCAGTTCTTCAGGAGGTAGCCGCCGATCAGCTCGTACGTCATCTCGGCGTTGCCGCTCGTCTCGAGGATCTGCTTGGCGCGTTTCGCGCGCGTCGCCATCGGCAGCTTGCGGATCGCCTGGGGGCGGAAGCGGAGCGACTTCGCCACCTCGCCGTCGAGCGGGCCGAATCCGTGTTGATCGAGGCTTTCGTAGATCGCGAGGAAGCGCTCCGCGCTCATCGACTTGACTTGATCGAGGACTTGCATGATGGAGTGAGCGGAAGTGTACGCATCCGCGCCCGATCGAGCCACCGGTTGATCGGACCGTCTGGGCCCGCTAGACCAGCGCGCGGATGCCGCCGAATCCTTCCCGGGACAAGCGCGAGACGCTCCTGCTCGCGCTGTGCGCGCTGTTCGTCGGCTTCTTCGTCACCGCGGAGCTGCTCGGCGCGAAGCTGTGGTCGTTCCAGCTGTTCGGCATCGGGCCGCGCGACCTGGGCCTGGGCGACGCCGACCGGTTCGTCGCGTCGGCCGGGATCCTGGCGTTCCCGCTGACGTTCGTCCTCACCGACATCATCAACGAGTACTTCGGCCGGCGCGTCGTGCGCGTGTTCACGTGGCTCGCGATCGCGGTCAACGTGATCCTGCAGCCGGTCGTCCAAGCCGCGATCCGCGTCCCTGCGGTCAGCTTCACCGCGGGCGTGAGCGCAGAGGAGATCCAGAGCGCGTACTCCCGCGCGCTCGGCCAGACCTGGACGATCGTCGTCGCGAGCCTGGTCGCGTTCTCGATCGCGCAGCTCATCGACGCGCACGTCTTCACGTGGCTGCGCCACAAGACCGGCGGAAAGATGCTGTGGCTGCGCTCGCAGGGGAGCACCGCGGTGAGCCAGATCATCGACACGCTGGTCGTGATCTTCCTCGCGTTCGTGGTCATCCCGGGCCTGCTCGACGTCGAGCACATGGCGCCCGAGGACGCGGCGCAGTTCGTCCGGATGTCCGCGGGCGACGCGCTCAACGTCTCGATGACGAACTACGTGTACAAGTTCGCGATCGCGGTGGGGATCACGCCGCTCCTCTACCTCGTCCACGCGGCGGTCAAGGGCTGGCTCGGCAAAGAGCGCGCGGAGGCGCTCGTCGCGGCGGCCCATCCCACCGATCCGGATTGATGCGCGCTTCCCCGAGCGCCGCCCGGCGCGGTCCCGGCGTGTAGGATTCGCGGGCTCCACCGTGATCTACGACGCGATCAAGCGACTGACGAAGCATTCGGTCATCTACGCGCTGGGTCCGGCGGTCCACCGCGCGATCGGCTTCGTCCTGCTCCCGATCGTCACCGCGTACATCGGCACGACGGCCGACTTCGGCGTCACGGAGATGGCGGCGGTCGCGATCGGCGTCGGGAGCCAGCTGTTCGGCATCAACCTCCTGTACGGGATGACGCGCTTCTACCCCGAGTACAAATCGGAGGAGGAGCGCGGGCGGCTCGTCTCGACGACGCTTCTCCTCATCGCGGCGGCGACCGGGGTCGCCGTGCTGCTCGCGATCCTCTTCCGCGAGCACGGCGCGCGCATGCTCTTCGATTCGAGCGACGCGTCGCCCGCGTTCGTCGTGATCGCGTGCATCCTGCTCTTCCAGAGCGTCGGGCAGGTTGGCCTCCGCTACATGCAGATCCGCGAGCGGTCGGTCGCGTACGGCGTGGTGACGACGCTCAAGCTGCTCGCCGAGGTGGGGCTGAAGGTGTGGTTCCTCGTGGGACTGAGCCTCGGATACATGGGCGTCCTGTACTCGGTGCTCGCCGGCGAAGGGCTCGTCGCGGCGGGAGCGGTGTACGCGGTGGTGCGCCGCTCGGGCTTCGTGTTCTCGACGGAGATGGCGCGACGACTCGTGCGCTACTCGTACCCGCTGATCCTCTCGGGCCTGTGCATGTTCGTGCTGCACCAAGCCGACCGGTTCGTGCTGCGCCATTTCGACGTGCCGCTGGGCGACATCGGCCTGTACGGCTTCGCGTACAAGCTCGGCGCGATGGCGAGCACGGTGATCGTCGAGGCGTTCGGCCTGATCTGGTTCACGTACGTGTTCGGCGTCCAGGACGAATCGCAGGTGACGATGCTGTGCCGCAAGGTGCTCACGTACTTCGCGCTCGTGATGACGGTGACGTCGCTCGCGATCGCGGTGCTCGCCCCGGAGATCGCGACCGCGATGGGCACGCCCGCCTACTTCGAGTCGCACCGCGCCATGCCGATCATCGCGCTCGGGTACGTCTTCTGGGCGATCTTCCAAGTCGTGCACACGGTCTTCTACATCCGCCAGCGCACGGGACAGGTGACGATGCTGGTTGCCGGCGCAGCGTTGCTCAACGTCGCGTTGAACGCCGTGCTCGCGCCGCGGTACGGCTACATGGGAGCAGCCTGGGCGACGCTCTTCACGTTCGTCGCGCTCGCGTTCGGCGCGTGGCGTGCCGGCGAGCGATTGATGCCGATCGGATACGAGATCGCGCGCGTCGCGGTGCCGATCGCGCTCGCCGTCCTCGTCTACTGCGCCAGCCGCTGGCTGCCTCCCTGGCCGCTGGCCGGACTCGTCGCCGCCAAGCTCGCGCTGATCGCAGCGCTGCCGATTCTGCTGTGGCTGGCGGGCTATCTGAATCCGGGCGAAAAGGACAAGATCAAGGCCATGTCAAAGGAGGCCCTGGACCTCGTCACGCGTCGCGCGCGCCGGGCGGTCTGATCGATGGAGTCGCTGACCGAGCTGCGCGAGAAGGTCCAGGCGCCGGTGCGTCGCTACAACGATGTCGCCGGCCTCGTGTACGGCGATCGCGTGTCGATCCACGTGACGCGCTTCTTCGTGCGCTTCAACCTGAGCCCGACGATCGCGACGTTCGCGTTCTTGATCTTCGGCCTGCTCGGCTCGGTGCTGCTGCTCTTCGGCGGCATCTACTCGGTGCTCGGGTTCGGCTGTCTCTTCCTCTACTACATCATGGACTGCGTGGACGGCGAGGTCGCGCGCTACCACGGGCGCGAGAAGTTCGTCTTCGGCTTCCACGACTTCATGTTCCACCTGTACGTGAAGTCGGCGTTCTTCATCTGCTTCGGGATCTACGCCGCGCGTGTCGCTGGCGAGTCGTGGGTGTTCTTCTTCGGGCTCGCGGCGCTCGTGAGCACGCTGCTCGCGAAGTTCCTGCACGACGTCAGCTTGATCTTGACGTGCCGCTACGTGCTCCTCCGCTCGCCGGCCGAGCGCGATCGGTACGTGGCGCAGATCCTTGCCGGCGCGGAAGGCGGCGCGTCGACGCCGCACACGACCGAGCCGACCGTGCCGCCCGGACAGCAGTTCAGCGGGCCGCTCGCGTTCCTGCGCACGGCGCTGACGAACTTCGACGTCGCGATCCTGCTCTTCCTGGCCGCGGCGCTGATCGACATGTTCGTGCAGCCGTTCCAGATCGCGAACATCGCCGGCGACGCCAAGATCGCAGTGCTGATCTTCTACGGAGTGGTGAGCACGTTCGACTTCTTCGATCGGCTGCACTCGCACCTGCGCCACAAGACGTTCTTCAAGGACGCGGCGGACGTGTTGCGGGCGGCGGACGAGTTTCGGATTCGACGGTAAGGGTCGTGGCCGGCAAGCGTCAGGACCAGGCATGCGGTCTTGTACGCTGCGAGTGCGCGGTGGCACTGTGATAGAAAGGCTGCATCGCTGCATCCGGCCGCGTCGAGAGGCCGTCCGCTACCCGATCGGCGCCACATGATGGACTACCGCATTCGCCGAACCCCGGACGAACTGGAATCCACGGGCTTCATGGAGATTTGTCCGTCGAAGTTCTCCGGGGAACACTGGCGACCGGGTTCGCTGTTCGTCTGGGAGGACTCGTTCAACGTCGCAGAGGGGATCGTGCTGCGGCATCTGCCCAGCTTCGATCACATGTCGTCGAACGACATCCCGGAGTCGATTGGGGCGGCAATCATCGACGATTGGTTGGCCGCGGCCGACCGCTTGCCGAACCAAACGTCCAGTGAAGCGTCTGTCGAACTTCATCTAGAGGAGTGGTTTCGCGAACGGTTTCACGAGGAGTTCGCTGGGCACCGCTTTGAAATCGCCACGATGCTTCGTGAGTTGGCGCACGACTGCAGGCGGTTTTATTCTCGGTCGGAGTGGTTGTGCATCATCGGAGTCTAGGCGACGTGGTAGCGGCGCCAAACGAATCGTTGCAGCGGACGCTGCTCGCGACCGACGCCATGCTCGTTGCGGTCACTGCGGCTGGCTCGTCGCAGCGTCGGCTCGGCAAAGACGGGATCCGAAATGCCCATCAAGATCGGTGAAGTCGCGGCGCTCTACCGGTACCCGGTGAAGTCCATGATGGGCGAGAGCCTTGATGTCGCCGATCTGGGCTGGCACGGGATTGAAGGCGACCGGCGATTGGCATTCCGCCGACTGGATGACCGCGGTGGCTTCCCGTGGTTGAGCGCGTCCAGGCTTCCGGAACTGATTCTCTTTGCTCCACAGCGTCGAGGTTCCGCCGCCGGTGGAGACCTTCCGACGCACGTGCGCACTCCGGAAGGGCAGGAGCTGGCCGTGTTCGGCCAGCAATTGGCGGGGGAGGTCAGTCGCCGCCTCGGCTCGCCGGTCGAGATGATGCACCTAAACCGTGGCATCTTCGACGAAGCGAGCATCTCGGTCATTGCCTCCGCCACGGTAAGCGAAGTTGCCAGGCTTGCGGCGCAACGCCCAGACGTCCGACGATTCCGACCCAACATCCTGATTGCATCGATGCGATCCGTTCCCTTCGAGGAAGACGAATGGGTGGGAGGCGTTCTGCGGTTCGGAGAAACCAAGAGCGGCGCCGCCGTCGGTATCACGAATCGCGACGAGCGCTGCTCGATGGTGAACTTCGACCCCGAG
>CAZQHA010000329.1:0-5202 GCA_964592795.1 uncultured Planctomycetaceae bacterium
TGCTCGAGGCAGTGATCGCGCGATCCGCGGTTGGTGGCAGGGTTTCCGGGAAGCCATGCCTCAGAGAAACACAGCGAAGCTATGCAGTTCAGAACCGGAACTGGTAGCCGAGGATCGGTCCGCTGAGCTCGAGCTCGTTTCCTCTCGCGCCGCCCTTGTCGTCGTCGATGTCGAGCGTCCGATAGCCGGCCCACAGCCGCCCCGACGCGCCGCAACGGAACGAGCCGAGCGCCTCGGCGCTCCACGCGAGATCCGTGGCGGAGCCACCCAGGTCGAATCCGCCGATGTCGGCGTCGACCATGAACCCCAATCGATCGTTCAGCTCCATGGCGTAGCGCGCGCCGAGCGTCACGTCGAGAAGGTCGGTGCTCGCTTCGCGGTCGGCGAGCACCGCGAAATCCACGTCGTTCGACAAGTGGTAGTAGCGACCGCCGAACGACAGATCGAGGATGCGCGCGCGGCCCTCGTCCGATCGCGAGTCGAGCGCGCGATAGAGCATTCCGAAATCAGCGATCAAGAGCTCGGTCGTGAGGTCCGCGGAAACACCGCCCGCGCTCTCGGCTTCGACCTCGGCATACACCGGATCCAAGTAGAACCCGACGGAGCCCTTCCACGCCTCCGTGCGCACCATCAGGGCGAAGTTGAGCTGCTCGAGGAGGTCGCTGAAGTCCGCCTCGAACTCGGCGCTCGTGTTCGCGATCCGGACATCGCCTTCGAGTCCGATCGCCCACAGGTAGGGTGTGACGGTGAACGACCAATCATCCACCGTCGGAGCGGGTGATTGCGCCGCGGACAGGAGCAGAGTCGACAGGATCATCTCGGCTCACTTCACCGCGACGGTGACCTTGACGATCTTGCCCGTGAACGCGTTCGCGTTCTGCTCGTAGTCCGGCGAGACGTTCGTCTCCCCGTCCACGCCGACGTCCGCGCCCTCGTCCGCCGAGAACGCGAACGGCTGCGTCTTCGGGATGTGCGCTTCGCCGACCTTTTGACCGTCGACGCTCAGGATCGACTTGCCGCCGGTGCCGGGCTTCTTCTCGTCGGGGATGAACTCGTACTCGATCGTGTGCTTGCCGGGCGCGAGCGTGCTCTTCCCGGCGACGTTCGTGCGCTCGAGCGCGAACCAGTTGTATTCGTGGTGCGGCACGCCGTCCTTCATGTAGAGCGTCCAGCCGCCGAAGTAGCCCGCTT
This sequence comes from uncultured Planctomycetaceae bacterium, assembly GCA_964592795.1. Classification (GTDB taxonomy): domain Bacteria; phylum Planctomycetota; class UBA1135; order UBA1135; genus JANLUN01. The sequence goes on from CAZQHA010000329.1 coordinate 1,192, forward strand.
GCGCGAGGATCACGCCGTCCGTGTCGGCGCTCGCGAGCTCGACCTCGGCCGTGATGGTGTGGTGCACGCCCTTAACGTTGATAAAGGCGTTCTCCAGCATGCCGACCATGCCGGGGTACACGGTGAGCGACTTGCGCTCGCCGAGCAGGTCGGGTCGGCCCGCGATCGAGGCCATGAAGCGCTCGGAACGGCGGTCGTCGATCGGAAGCACGTGGTTCTTCAGCGCTTCCTCGTGGAACACCGCCTGCAGCTCCTTCAGCTTGTCGGGGCGCTGCGCTGCGAGGTCGTTCGCCTGGCTGAAGTCCTCCTCGACGTGGTAGAGCTCCCACGTGTCGTTCTCGAGCGGCGGCAGCTGGAGCATCAGCCACGGGATCGAGTGGCGCGTGCACGCGACCCAGCCGTCGTGGTAGATGCCGCGGTTGCCGAACATCTCGAAGTACTGCTTCGTGCGGCGGTCCTTCGCGCCGGGATCGTCGAACGAGTACGCCATCGAGACGCCGTCCATCGGACGCTGCGTCACGCCGTTCACCACCTTGGGCTCCGGGATCTTCGCCGCCTCGAGCACGGTCGGTGCGACGTCGATCACGTGGTGGAACTGGCTGCGGACCGCCCCGCCGCTCGATTGGAATCCGTTGGGCCAGTGCACGACCATCCCGTTGCGCGTGCCGCCGAAGTGGCTCGCGACCTGCTTGGTCCACTGGAACGGAGTGTTGCCGGCCCACGCCCAGCCGATCGCGAAGTGCGGGAACGTCGACGGGCCGCCCCAGTCGTCGACGTGGCCCATCATCTGCTCCGCGTTCCCGACGATGCCGTTGAGCGCCATCATCTCGTTGTACGTGCCCTCGGGGCCGCCTTCGGCGCTCGAGCCGTTGTCGCCGACGATGTAGAAGAAGAGCGTGTCGTCGAGCTCGCCGATGGATTCGAGCTGCGCGACCAGGCGACCGACCTCGTGGTCGGTGTGCTCGGCGAAGCCCGCGAACGTCTCCATCTGACGCTCGAAGAGTCGTTTCTGCTCGGCGCTCATGTCCGCCCACGCCGGGATCTCCTTGGGACGCGGGGTGAGCTGCGCGTTCGCGGGAATCACGCCGAGCTTCTTCTGTCGCGCGAAGGTCTCCTCGCGCAGCTTGTCCCAGCCGCCGCTGAACTCGCCCTTGTACTTCGCGATCCATTCCTTGGGCGCGTGGTGCGGCGCGTGCGTCGCGCCCGTCGCGAAGTAGACGTAGAAGGGCTTGTCCGGAGTGAGCGACTGCTGCGCGCTGACCCAGCGGATCGCCTGGTCGGTCATGTCGGCGGTGAAGTGGTACTCGGCCGTCCGCGGATGCTCGACGCGCACGGTTCCGTCGTAGATGGCCGGCGCCCACTGGTTCGTCTCACCGCCGATGAAGCCGTAGAACTTGTCGAAGCCCGAGCCCGTGGGCCAACGGTCGTACGGGCCGGACACGGAGACCTCCCACGGAGGCGTCTCGTGGTACTTGCCGAACGCGGCGGTGCTGTAGCCGTTCTGTCGCAGGATCTCCGCCAGCGTCGTGATGCTGCGCGGGCGGATGCCGGTGTTCCCCGGGAACCCCGTCGCGAGCTCCATGATCGCGCCGGCGTTGTTGGCGTGGTGGTTTCGGCCGGTCAGCAGCGCGACGCGCGTCGGACTGCACAGCGCTGTCGTGTGGAAGCGGTTGTACTTGAGTCCTCCCTGCGCGAGCTTTTCGAGCGTCGGCATGCGGATCGGTCCACCGAACGCGCTGCTGTGGCCGAACCCGATGTCGTCGATCAGCACGATGACGACGTTGGGAGCACCCTTGGGCGCTTTCACCTCGAGTCGAGCGGGCGCCTGCGCCTTGCGCGCGTCGAGCTCGTCGATCGGCGGGAACTCCGGTTCCGCGATCGGGAGCACGGTGCGGTCCATCGTCGCGCTCGCGGGAGGGCGCGCGTGCTCGTCGGAGCTCGATGAGGGGGAGGAACAGGAGATCCCGCAGGCGAGAGGAAAGGCCAGGAACCAGGTGATCGACGAACGAGCGCGAATGGCGAACTGGGGCATTGCAGGCACGCTCCGGGTCGCGGAGCTCTTTGGGAAATGAAAGGGGGGGAGAAACGGCGCAGATCCTAGCGTCGCGGACAATGCGCGGCGACGTGGGACCGCGATTCAGCGCGCGCCGCGCACGACGCGCACCGTGTCGCGCGCGATCAAGAGCTCCTCGTCGGTGGGGATGACCCACGCGGCGAGCCGCGAAGCGTCGCGCGAGATCGTCCCCGCGCGGCCGCCGACCAGCGCGGCGTTGCGCTCGGCGTCGAGCTCGAGCCCGAACCATCCGAGCCCGTCGCAGATCCTCTCGCGCACGGTCGGCGCGTTCTCGCCGATCCCGCCCGAGAACACGATGGCGTCGGCCCCGCCCAGCGTCGCGAGGAACGCGCCGATGTACTTGCGCACGCGGTGGCAGAAGAGCTCGATCGCGAGGCGCGCGCGGCGGTCGTCGTGCTCGGCTTCCTCGGCCAGGAGGTCGCGCATGTCGGCCGTGAGACCGGACAGGCCGAGCAGACCCGATTGGCGGTTCAGGATCGCCGTCGCTTCCTGGACGGTCACGCCTTCCTTGTCGCACACGAACTCGAGCACGGACGGGTCGACGTCCCCCGAGCGCGTGCCCATGACGAGGCCCTCGAGGGGGGTGAAGCCCATCGACGTGTCGACGGAGTTGCCGCCGCGGATCGCGCAGGCCGAGCATCCGTTGCCGAGGTGCAGCGTGACGATGTTCACTCGATCGCGCGCGATCCCGCGCAGCTTGCGGTAGCGGTACGCGAGATAGCGGTGCGAAGTGCCGTGGAAGCCGTACCGCCGCAGCTTGAAGCGGCGGTAGTACGGATACGGGATGGCGTAGAGGTACGCGCTCTCCGGCAGCGTCGCGTGGAACGCGGTGTCGAACACGGCGACGTCCGGGACGCCTTCGCCGAGGATCGCGCGCGCCGCGCGGATGCCCTTCAAGTTCGCCGGGTTGTGGAGCGGCGCGAGCTCGACCTGCTCCTCGATGCCGGCCAGGACGTCGTCGTCGATGCGCACGGACTTGCGGAAGCGCTCGCCGCCGTGCACGACGCGGTGGCCGACGGCGTGGATGTCGGCGATGGACGAGACGCTCTCGATGCCCGAGTCGCCCGACACGACCCAGCGCAGGATCCAGTCGACCGCCGCGCGGTGATCGCGCAGCGGCGCGTCCTCGACGATCACGGGCCGGTCGCCGGCGTTCACGCGGATCAACGCGTGTCCGCCGACGCGCTCGATCCGTCCGCTGGCGAGCCGACGGTCGCCGTCGGACTCGATGGCCGCCAGATCGGTGTCGATGACCTGGAAGCGGACGCTGGACGAGCCGCAGTTCAGGACGAGGACGTTCACTTCTCGACGCCGCGCGGCGACCACGACCAGTCGCGGATCTCGGGCATGTCCTCGCCGAACTCGCGGATGTACGCGCTGTGATCGATCAGCTTGTCGCGGATCGCTTGCTTCGCGTACGCCGCGCGCGACTGCAACCCGGGCACGCGGTCGATCACGTCGCTCACGAGGTGGAACCGATCGATCTGGTTGAGCACGGTCATGTCGAACGGCGTCGTCGTCGTGCCTTCCTCCTTGTAGCCGCGCACGTGCAGGTTCCCGTGGTTGCGCCTGCGGTAGGTGAGCCGATGGATCAACCACGGGTACCCGTGGAACGCGAACACGATCGGCTTGTCCCGCGTGAAGAGCGTATCGAAGTCCTTGTCCGAGAGCCCGTGCGGGTGCTCCTCGGCGGGTTGCAGCCGCATCAGGTCGACGACGTTGATCACGCGCACCTTGAGCTCGGGAACGTGTCGCCGCAGCAGCGACACCGCGGCGAGCGTCTCCATCGTCGGCACGTCGCCGCAGCACGCCATCACGACGTCGGGCTCGCCGCCGCGGTCGTTGCTCGCCCATTCGAAGATCCCGATGCCGGCCTCGCAGTGGCGCAGCGCGTCCTCCATGCCGAGCCACTGCGGCGCGGGCTGCTTGCCGGCGAC
>CAZQHA010000330.1:0-5199 GCA_964592795.1 uncultured Planctomycetaceae bacterium
CTTGCGCCAGCTCGGGACCAGTTCCATCGCCGCGGATCAACGTGACCGGATGACTCATGGGATCGATCGATTTCGTGTGAGGGCTTCGGATTAGGGAATGCGACAGATCACGGAAACGCGCTCGCCTGGACCGCGTGCGCCGCGCAATCGGAGAGGTAGGCCCGCGGGTGCCAAGCGTACTGTACGAGCGTCACGAACGAGCCGTCGCGCAGGTCCGCGAGCTTGATCGGATTCAACGCCTCCTTGAGAAGGAGATCGCCCACGCGATAGCGCGGCTCGACACCCGTCGTCGGGCGCCCGTTGTAAATGACTCGGTCGAGATCGAGCGCCGCGAAGAGGCCGGTACCCTTCTCCAAGATGCCGGGGATCGAACGGAATGGCCGCACGACGTGTCCGTCGGTCGCGTCGATGAAGAAGCACCCGTCCTCCTGTTGGATCGCGATCGCGTTCTGTCCACACACCGCATACGGTTGATCGCAGAGCGCCAGCATCGTGTGGGAGCCCGTGTCCGTGTCGAGCAAGCACACGACGGAGACTCGATCCTCCGGCGCGGCCTGCGGATCACCGCCGTGCGCGCGTAGGCCGGCAGGCAGAGCTTGGCGTCGCAACGTTTGCGAGTACACGACGCGGCGGTCGTGTTCGAGCCAGTGGAAGCCGCGCAGCCCCCAACCGACGACCGGAAACTCCGCCATCGATCCGTCCTCGAGATCGACGACGAGAATGCTTCGTCGCGCTCCCCCTCCCTCCGACTTTTCGGCGTGGCTGTAGGCGACTCGCCCACCTCGTCGTGAGATTGCCACCGCCGTCGAGTCCGGCCAACCGTCATGCTTGGCGAGCGTGCGCTCTTCGCCCGTGGTCCAGGTTCGCCAACGGACGGAGTACGAAGGCCCGCTGAACGGCGAGAAACCGCGCTGCTGCACGATGTACGCGACACGACCCTGCTCGTCGGGACCGCACATCCACCCCGCGTCGGAATCCGCCAATTCGTGGCGCGTCGCCGAGCGCTCCGCCGCTCCGTCGATGTGGTACGCCTTGTATTCACCCCTCAGCTTCTGCTCGAAGACGAACAGCGTCCCGTGCACGCCGTCGAGCAAGCGGACGTTCTCCGGTCCGTCGAAGGTCGGCAGGCGCCGCGGACGGTCCAGCAGATAACAACCGGGCGCGAACGCGATCGTGCAGACCAGCGTATTTCGGGCGAACGGTGTGAGCATCGCACTCGCGGTCCTCGCCCTCGCGCGTCGGGCGCAAACGGCGAAGTGTAGGTGGCCCTCGCGATCCCTGCAAACGCGCCGCGCAGTGACGCAGCGCGTGCGGTCTCGGCCCGCGTCGACACGCTCCGAAGCGCCGATCCGCAGCGGTCGATCGACCTAGCCCGGAGCTCCGGGAGCCGGCGTGCTCGAATCGCCCGGCTGCTCCTCCTGCAGCTTCTTCCACCACTCGCGCCAGGCCTTCACCTTCTTCGCGCGGTCGGCTTCGTTGCCGAGCGGATCGAACCGCAGATCCTTGCCGGTGACGGAGCGCAGCGCGATCGACGCCGCCTCGCGCACCGGCGCTTCGGCGTCCTCGAGCGCGTCGATGAGCGCGGGCACCGCCGTGGTCTGACCCAAGTCGCCCAGCACGCGCGCGCAGGCCATGCGCACGAAGACGTCGTTGTCCGCGAGCATCGGCAAGAGGTTCGGGACGACCGCCGGATCCTTCGTGTCGCCCAGGCCCACGACGGCCTGCCAGCGGATGCCGGCGTTCGGGCTCGCGAGATCGACGAGCAGCCCGCTCCACGCGGGAGCGGCGGACGCGCCCGCGCCGTTCGCCGCACCCGGATCCGCCGCGAGCATGGGCCCGGACTCGAGGGCCGCGAACCGCTCGACGAGGAGCTTCAACTCGTCGTCGGTGCGTCCGAAGCGCACGTCGTGCTCCGCGATGCGGCGATCGCTGTCCTCGCGCCAGGCGATGAGCTCGGCGCGGATCTCGGCGAGCGCGTCGGAGAGCGCCGCGAGCCGCTTCTGGCTCTCGTCGGCGCTCGCGCCGGCTTGCTCGCGCTCCGCCTCGAACACTTGGCGCATGCCGAGCACGGCCGCGTCGACTCGGTCGAGCTGCAAGCTGCGGCGTTGATCGGCGGCCTCGAAGCGGCTCAGGAGCGCCTGCACGGCCTTGCGGGAGTCGGATAGCGCCTGCTCCTGGCGCGCGTTCTCGAGCGCGAGCGCGCCCATGTCGCGGTGGAGCACGCTGATCGCGACGGCGGCGAAGAGCAGCGCCAAGACCGCGACCCAGAGGGCCGCCGAGCTGGACCGCCGCGGCGCAGGCGTCGGGACGGGTGAGGGATTCTCGGCCGGAGGCGACGTCGCCGCGCCCGTCGGCGCGCGCGCCGGCGCCGGATCCGACGTGAGCACGACCGCCGATTCGGACGGGTCCGCCACGACCACGACGGCGTCGGACGCCTCGGTCGTCGCCGCCGCGGAAGCGTGCGACATCGCGCGATCGCAGCTCATGCAGATCACGCGGCCCTTGCGGACGATCGCGCGACCCTCGTCGATGTCCGATTGCGGAACCGACTCGTTGCACAAGTCGCAGAACTGGATCTTCATCGCGTCGCCTTTCCCGCTGCTCGAGCGCCCGCTCGACCTACACTAGGCCGTCTCCCGCGCACTGGCAAATCGCAGTCCCCATGCGCGACCGTCGTTTTCCCTGAACGCTCGAACGCCGCGCGCGCGCGGACCGCGCGAGCTCACACGCTCGGCGACGCACCGCTCCGACTACGCTGTACGAACCTTGAACCCCGACGAGAACCTCCTGACTCCGACCGTGCGCGCCGAGGCCGACCGCCTCGGTTGGGAGTTCTTGTCGGCGATCCTCGAGATCGAAATCGAGCGGCATCCGGAGAACGTCGAAGCGCTGGCCGAGCTCGGCCACGTGTACACGCGGCAGGGCAAGTACGAGCAAGGCCTCGCGGTGGACGAGGTCCTGGTGAAGCTCTCGCCGGAGAACCCCACCTCTCACTACAACCTGGCCTGCTCCCTGTCCCTCTTGGGACAGACGAGCCGCGCGCTCGATGCGCTCGAGCGGGCGATCTCGCTCGGCTACGACGACGGGGACTTCATGTCGAAGGACGAGGACCTGCGGGGGTTGCGCGACGAGGCCCGGTTCACGGAGCTTCTCGCCCGGCTGGATCGTCAACCCTGAGCGCGCGTCAGTTCGCTTCTCCGCCCTCCGGCTTCGCAGCCGGGTCGGCCAGCATCGGATCGCTGCTTCGCGAGCGCCACCACGCCTCCCACTTGGCGATGGACTCGGCGCGATGCTCGGCGTCCGCGCGGGGATCGAAATCGAACCGCTCGTGCGTCGCTTCCTCGAGGGCTTGAGCGCACAGCGCGCGCGTCATGAGCCGCTCGTCGGAGAGCCCCGCGATCAGCTTGGGAACCATGGTCCAGTCCCCCAGCCGAAGGAGCGTGCGCGACCTCTCGAGCGACAGGTCGCCGCCCTCGTCGTCGGTGGGCCAGGGTAGCGCCCGCAAGTGCTTCACGAGGCGGCTGTCGCGCGTCGCGCCCAGCGCGGCCAGCGCCGCGCCGGCGACGTCCGGACGGGGATCGAGCACCATCGAGAGGAGCGTCGGATAGGCCGGCTCGCCGACCTTCGCGAACCAATGGATCAGCTCGACGCGCTCGATGCCGTGGGTCCACGGCATGCGCGCGGCTTCGTCCTCGATGCGCTGGCGCAGCATCGGCGTCGGCGCGAGCCACTCGCCTTGCGCTTCGCTCTCGGAGCTCTTGACGGCGCTGTGCGTCGACGAGCACGCGCACACGAGGCACACGCCGAGCGCGATCGCGAACCCGGAAACTCGTGCGCGTAGCGCGCGGGCGGAAGCCTTGAACGTCATGTTCGATCCTCGGTGGCTGGGGTTCCTGGCGGCGCCGTCGTCTGGAGCGCGGCCTTCCCCTTGTCGGACGAGGCTTCAGAGCGCTTGAGATCGCGTTCGCCCGCGACCCGTTTCGGGGAGGGTCGCGCGGCGCAGGCCGCCGAGGACGGCCCCGGCGCACAGACACAACAGACCAAGGACGAGGACGTTCCGCGCCGCGGGGTGGCCGGCGGCCGCGACCGCCTCGCGCGGACGCGACGACAACGCTGCGGCGAACCGGGCGAGCTCGCGCGGATCCCGCCCGTTGCCGCGGAACTCGCTCCCGGCCGGAACCGCGAGCAGCGCCGTCCAACGCTCGCCGTCCTCGCGCCCCGACAGGATCACCGGGACGATCGTGCCACCCGGCAGATCGTCGATGAGCGGGGGCGCGGGAGCGGCGCGGGAGGAGCGCGGGTCGGCCGCGCTCGGGTCCGCGAGCAGTCGGACCGTGATCGGGGAACCCGGCGGAGGGACCTCGATGCGCGCGTCGAGCTCCGCCGGAGCGTCCGGCGGCAGATCCCGCACCACGAGCCGGCCGCCCGCCAACTCGACGGACGTCTCCGGCCCGCGCGGACCGCGGGCCAGCGCGCGCAGCAGCGGCCCGAACAGCGCGCCGCGGCCCGCGCCGCCGTCCGACGGCGAGACCGCGACCGACGCGGCGAGTCCGCGTCCGACGCGCTGGATGGCGAGGATCGGATCGCCCGTGTCCGAGACCCAGACGAGCTCCGCGCCGCTCGCGGCCTGCGCGCGCAGGTAGCGTCCGATCGCGGGCCAGGGAGTGCTCGCCATCTGCGCCGACAGGATCGCGCGAGCGAGTTCGCCGGCGCCGTCGACGGGGAGGACCGCGAGCTCGCGGCCTTCGCGGAAGCTGCCGCGCGCCATCTCGCGCGCGAAGATCTCCGCGAGCGCACGCTCGTCGAGCGCATCGGCGCGGATCACCTCGTCGCCGTCCGGGAGCAGCGACGTCAATCGCTCGAAGTTCGCGGAGTGGCCGGCCGCGATCGCGCGCAGCTCGACTTGCGCGTCCGCGAGGCGCGCGCGCACTTCTCTCGCGCGCTCGGTCGGATCCGGCGCGGAATCGTCGCGCCCGTCGCTGAACAAGAGCACGAGCCGCGGCTCGCCGCGCGCTCGCGCGAGCTCGTCGAGCGCATCGAAGAGGCGCGTCGGACCGCCCGGAGCGGCGATCGGGAGCGCTTCCACGAGGCGCTCGCGCAACGCCGCCGGTTCCTCGGCCCGCTCGCCCCGAACCACGATCCGTGGACCGAGCGCGGCCGCGAACACGTGGAGCTCCACGCGACCGACGGCAGGCGCGC
>CAZQHA010000331.1:0-5187 GCA_964592795.1 uncultured Planctomycetaceae bacterium
AGCGAGGACAGGTGCGGCGCGAACCAGTACGACTGCAGCGCCGGAGGAAGGTCCCGTTGCGCCGTGGACAGCGTCTCGATGTGGACGTGCGTGAAGTAGACGCCGCCCAGCACGAGCGCGACGAGGACGTCGTCGAGGATCGCCCAGCCCGGACCGCGCCGCTGCAGGCCGAGCGCGAAGTGCAGCACCACCATCGAGACGAGGAGCGCCAGCGCGAACATGTTGAGCACTTCGCTCATCGTCTGGCTGGGAAAGTGGTTCACCTCGATCGAGCGGTTCCACACCGAGATCGACATCGCGACGAGAGCCAGCGCCGTCGCCGCGATCGGCCCCTTGGTGACCGCCGCGGAGATCCCGCGCATCGGCGCGCCGCGCTGGCTCGCGCGCCAGTGCACGATCGCCGCCAGCGCCGCCAGGCCGATGCCGGCCAGGCACATGACGTCGCTGACCGCGGACCAACGCCCCGAAGCCGGAAGAACATCCCAATCGGCGATCATGGTTTCCCTCCGCGACCTCGCTTGCCGTACGCCTCCACGATCGGCCGCACGATGAACGCGAGCAGCGTCCCGAGGATGATCGTGTACATCCCGAACAAGACGACCGGGATGCCCGGATCGTAGACCACGCCGATCCCCGAGTACGTCGGGAACTCCGGCTCCGCGTTCGTCTGGAAGAACCGGTATCCGCGGTAGTACAGGTAGTCGTTCACGCGGATCTCGCGCTCCCACTCGTCGCCGGCGTCGACCTTGTAGAGCTTCCCGTCGGCGTCCTTCTCGTAGATCGACAGCACGCTGCGCCACTCGAAGGGGAACGCGCGATCGTTCTCGTAGTAACGCAGGTAGAAGCGCTCGTCGCGCGACTGCCACAAGTTCGCGAGCCCGCGGTCGGTGGACGCGAGGCGCACCGTCTCGACGTGCTCCTTCTCGGTGGCGGGATCGGTCGTCACCTGGATCTCGATGCCGCTCGGATCGGTCGAGTAGAAATCCTCGTCGAAGTGCGGGCCCTCGACGTGGGGCGCCAGGAACTCGATCGTCTTCTCGAACTGCGCGTTGTGCAGCAGCTGCTTGACGACCAGCTGCGTGCCCTCGCCGGTCGCGAGCGGCCGGTCCGGCTCCACGGGCGACTCCGTGCCGCTCTCCGCGAGCAGGTGCGGCCCGCCCGCGCTGCCCCAGTGGAGCACGTAGCGCGGCGGTCCGGGCGAGCGCCAGCGCTCCCAGTCGAGCTTCAGCACGAGGCTCGGGTACTGGAAGTTCTTCTGCTGGTCGTGCGTCTCCCAATCGACGCTCTCGAGCAAGAGACGGCGCTCCGGCACACCGCCGCCCGGCGGGCGGATCTCGACCCAGACGCCCGGATTGCGCGGCATCTGCTCCGCGAGCGGCCGCGGATCGCGGATCTCCGTGCGCCCGTGCTGGTCGAGCTGGAAGTTCGCGGTCGCTTCCTGCACGTCGATCGTGTACCCGGTCGGCGTCGTCAGCGTCTGGCCCAGCGCGAAGCCCTGCACCGTCGGCTCGACCTCGCCGCGCGCGGCGTCGCGGATCTCGATGCGTCCGAGTTGCTTCTCGATCGGCGGGAAGAGGTCGCGACGCACCGCATCGACGTCGTCGCCGTACGCGACGGCGACGCGGAACTTCCCGAGCGGATCGTACGCCAGGTTGTCGTCGCTCCCCGGGCGCAGGATCAGCGCGCTCTCGCGCGGCGCCGCGGTGCCGTCCGACACGTGCGCGGAATCGTCCGGCACTTCCGGAATCCGCCACGCGAGCTCGGCGATCGGACCGTAGCCGGCGGGATCGTCGCGGCGCTCGGCATCCCAGAGGCGCGGCTGCTTGACCTGCGCGCGCTCGGCCATCGACTTCACCTCGAGGCGGATGCGCGGCTTCCAGGCTCCGCCCGCGTCCGGCGCGGAGTCGAGCTCGATCGTGCGTCCGGGCCACAGCGTGTACTCGGGCGGCTTCGACGCGAAGCTCTCGTCGAGGAAGCTCACCTCGAGCGTCGGCCAGTCCTTGCGCGCGAACCGGTCGAGCTTCACGGCGAACGGCATGCGCGTGCGCTTCTCGCGGTTGAAGTGCGCCCAGTACTCGTCCTTGGGCGGCTCGCGCAGATCCATGTGGATGATGCCGCGGTCGGTCTTCGCCTTGCTGATGCCGCCGCCGATCAGAAGGATGACCACGCCGATGTGGACGACCATGTGGCCCGCCTTGCGCGCGCTGAGCCAGGTCTCGGGTCGCCCCCTGAACGTGTTCAACGCGACGCCGACGCCGAGCAGCGCGAGCAGCGTCGCGAACCAGTACGACTTGTACGTGCGGTTCAGGTGCAGCGCGGTCGAGACGTCGAAGAACTTGCGGAAGAAGCCGTCGTGCTCGCGCAGGAGCTCTCCGATCTCCTTCGTCTTCGCGCTGCCCGAGAAGGCCGCGCGCATCTGCTTCTCACGGTTGTCGCGCTCTTCCTTTCCGTACTTCGAGCCGAAGCGCTCGAGCGACGTCTCGACGTTCGGCGGCAGCGGCGTGTCGGGCATCCCGATGCCGTACGGATGCATCAGGTGGTAGAGGAAGTACGCCTCGGCCCACGCGAACGCTCGGTACTGCTCTTCGTAGTTCTCCGCGGTGACGCGCTGCGCCGGATCCTCGAAGCCGTCGATCTGGGGCACCAGGACGCCGACGAGCACGGCGACGCACGACAGCGAGACGAGCGACACCCCGACGTACATCGACTGGAAGAAGCGCAGCACGGCGCGGCGCTGCAACCACAGGTAGATCGCGGTCGACACGAGGAACGCCGCGAAGATCCAGTCCTTGAACGCGAGGTTCGAGAAGCGCTCGCCGAGCGAGGGCCGCACGCGGGCGTCGGCCGGGACGCCGAAGCCTTCGATCATCACGCCGACCGCCTGTCCCACGCAGATCAGGAACAGGATCAGCGCCGACGCGCTGAAAAATCCCCAGCGGAACTGCTTCGGCCGCGGAGTATCGGTGCTCTTCGATTCCATGGACCGTGTCAGAAGCGCCGCTCGAGGACGAAGCCGGCGATCTCGGAAAGCGCCGTGCGCGCGGGCGAAGGCGCGAGATCGCACAGGCGGGCGCGCGCGCCGGCGACGAGCTCGCCCGCGCGCGCCATCGCGAATTCGACGCCCGGCGCGAGGTCGCACACCTGGCGCAACCGCGCGAGGCGCCGCTCGATCCCGGGCGCGGTGTACACGTCGCGCATCGCGGCGCGCGTCCGCTCGTCGGATTGGCGGTAGGCGTGCAGGACCGGCAGCGTGATCTTTCCGTCCTCGACGTCGTTGCCGACCGACTTGCCGACGACGCCTTCGTCCCCGACGACGTCGAGGCAGTCGTCGACGATCTGGAACGCGAGGCCGACGTCGTAGCCGTACTGGCGGAGCGACGCGCCGATCTCCTCGCGTCCGCCGGGGTAGCGCGCGCCGAGCTCGCACGCGGCCGAGTAGAGGCTCGCGGTCTTCGCGCCGCTGATCGATTCGTACGTCTCCTGCGACAGCTCGAAGTCGTAGCGGCGCGTGCTCTGCTCGATCTCACCGACGCACAGCCGGCGCGTCGTCTCCGAGAGAAGCCGGCTCGCCAGGCGCGAGCTGAGGTCCGTCGAGAGCGCGAACGCGCGCGCGTACATGAAGTCGCCGAGCAGCACCGCGACCTGGTTGTCCCAGCGCTGGTTGACGCACGCCATGTGGCGGCGGACCTCTGCGCCGTCGAGCACGTCGTCGTGCACCAGCGTCGCGAGGTGGATCATCTCGACGATCGCCGCGATGGCCGGGTGCTCGTCGGTGACGTTGCCGGTCGCTTCGCCCGCCAGCAGGACGAGCGCGCCGCGCAGCTGCTTGCCGCGGAAGCGCCCGACGTGGTCGGTCATGTCGTTGACCGCGCGCGAGCCTTCGGAGAGCTGCGCCGCGAGCAGCTCGCGCATGCGCGCCAGCCCGTCGGCGACGGGAGCCACGAGCTCGGCCAAGCGTGCGTCGGTCGAGCTCACGCCGATTCCCTTTCCGCGCCGCCGAGAGCGGCCAGGTCCTCGGGAGAGTTGACGTTGACGAGGCGCTCCGCGAATTCCTCCGCCGGCACGGTGCCGATGCGCGGCCGCGCTCCGCCCGCGATCTCGTGATCGAGGAACGAGATCATCCGTCGCTCGCCCGCGGCGAGCGCGGCGCGCACGGCGGGAAGGCACGCGCGCCGGTACAGCGCGCACAAGGGCTCGAGCCCCCGCGAGGTCTCGAAGTAGCACGCGTCGAGATCGTCCGCGCGAGCGCGATCGATCAGGCGCGCGAGGTCTTCGGCGCGCAGGCGCGGGAGATCGCAGGCCAGAGCGAGGATCCACTCCTCGCGAGCGCTCGCGAGCGCCGATTCGAGGCCGGCCAGCGGCCCTGCGTCGGGACGGCGGTCCAGGCAGAGCGGCAGGCCGAGGTCCGCGTAGCGCTCGGTCGCGCCGCACGCCAGCATCACGCGCGGGGTCAATTCGGAGAGCGTCTTCACCGCGCGCTCGAGCAAGGTGTCGCCGCCGACGGCGATCCGCGCCTTGTCGATGCCCATGCGTCGACTCCGCCCGCCGCACAGGACGACGCCGAGCAGCGAGTGCGATCGCGGGCGCGTGGAGTCGGCGCGGATCACGGGGAGACTAGCGGTCCTTCTCGGAGCGCGAGCCGTTCTCGGCCGCAGCCGGTGCGTCCTCGGCTCCCTCCTTCAGACCCTTCTTGAACTCGTTGACGCTGGAACCCATCGAACGGGCCAGCTGGGGAAGCTTCCGCGCGCCGAACAGCAGCATGACTCCCAGGCCGATGAGGAGCCATTCCATCCATCCGATCACGGCCAGGTAGAGGATCATCGATTGGTTCTCCGCGAGCATCGGCCCGGAGAGGGCCTATCGACTCGCTCCTACATCATAGATTATTGGTGGCTGCGAGTTCCCAGGGCAGGTGTGAATTCACCGCGGATGCACGCCGCGAGCCGCTCGACGCGCCGAGCCGTGCGCGGAGCGAGCGTTCCCGGGTCCAGATCGGGGGTCGCGATGGTGCCCGCGCTCTTCGCGCCCACGCGCGCTCCGGGTCCGACGCGGAGGCCGGCCGCGCGGAGTCGAGCGCGCACCGGCAGCGACACCGTGTACGTGGAGAGCCACGCACCGGCGCGCATGCGGCGTGCGATCTCGAAGAGGAACGCCGCTTCCCAGAGCTCGCTCGCGACGGCCGGAGAG
>CAZQHA010000332.1:0-5176 GCA_964592795.1 uncultured Planctomycetaceae bacterium
GTGCGACGCGTTCGTCGGCGCCGCGTACTGCTTCGGCGACGGCTCGCTCCCGACGATGTGCCCGTGCGGTCCGCCGGACTTCGTGCCGTTCCCGAGCGGCGCGCCCGACGCGGGCTGCGCGAACTCGATCAATTACAACGGCGCGAAGCTCGTCGCGGACGGCGTCACGACGCCGGACACGGTGCAGTTCACGGCCGACATCGGCCCCGGCTACGTCGGCTTCGGATTCCTGTTCAAGGGCGACGCGACCGACAACTTCGGCGTGGCGCTGGGCGACGGGGTGCGCTGCGTCGACGGAGCGCTGATCCGCTTCGGCGCGCACTACGCGGGCACGAACGGCGCGCCGTTCGGGCAGTGGACGTATCCGAACACCGTGCAGACGACGCCGGTGTCGCAGGCGACGCTGCAGACGCCCGGTCAGTCGGCGTACTACCAGCTCTACTACCGCAACTCGGTGTCGGGCTTCTGCTCGCCGGGGACGACGAACCTCTCGAACGGGTTCAGCATCGACTGGTGAGTCGAAACGGTCTGTCGAGTCGACGGCGGGCTCGGAACGCTCGTCGATTCGATTTCTCGAGGCTGCGCGGTGCTCCCTGCGCAGCCTCGATCGTTTGCGCGAGCCAGTCGAAACGCGGATCGGCTACCGCATATCAGGAGCACGAATGAGTCAGGAGCCTCATTCCCGGCTCCGCGCGGTGGGGGTGGAATGGCGGCGTGTCGCCGGGGAGCCTCGAAACCAACGAAGCGCTGATCGAGCGCGAGATCGGCGCGCGCGTCGTCGAGGTCGCGTCGCGCCCGTTCGAGATCATCTACAGCTCGGAGCACCGCTGCAACCTGCGTTGCATCATGTGCTGGTCCACCGTCGCGCGGAACCACGGCATCGTGCCGCTCATGGATCGCAAGCTGCCCAATGACACGCTCGCGCGCTTTCTCAAGGTGGTCGATCAGATCCAGTATTGGAAATCGCTGTCGTTCACGGGGTCGGGAGAGCCCCTCCTGAGTCCCGCGCTCCCCGAGCTGCTCCGGCTGGTCGGCTCGCATCCGGTGGCCACGACGCTGAACACTCATGCCAACCTGATCGACGCGAAGCGCGCGGAGATGCTGGTCCAGAACGGGCTCAAGTCGATCTGCATCTCGGTGGACGCCGCCTGCCGCGAGACCTACGAGCGGATTCGAACTCCCGCCAAGTGGGACAAGCTTCTCGCGGGGATCGCGAACCTGCGAGCCGCGAAGACTCGACTCGGAAGCGCGCGCCCCAGGATCGTCTACGCCGGCAACTTCATGCGACAGAACATCGAGGAGCTGCCGGCGCTCGTCGATTTCGCGGCCGCGCACGGCGGCGCGAGCGTGCTGGCCACGAACACCGTCATCCACGAGCCGGCGATGGAGCGCGAGGCGCTGGTTCATCATCCGGATCTGACGCGCGAGATGGCGCTCGAGGCGCGGCGGCGCGCGCGGCGCCTAGGCATCGAGTTCGACAATCGCCTGATCGATCTGCCGCCCGAGCCCGAGCCGAGGCGCCGTCTCTGGCCCGTCGCCATCGAGCGCGCCAAACGGTTGAAGCGGCGCGTCCGACGCGCCGTCGCTGCCGTCCGCGAGTGGAGACCGAGCCGCGCGGCGTCAGCACGATTCACCGCGCCCGCGGAGCCCGCGCTCGAACGCGACGCGGTTTCGACGCAGCGGAGACCCGCGATCCTGCGCGCGTGTCAGCGGCCGTGGACGGGGCTGATGGTCGAGAGCGACGGCAACGTCCGGGTGTGTTGCTTCACGAGCCCGCACGTCGGCAACTTGAACGAGCAGTCGTTCGAGGAGATCTGGAACGGCGAGCCGCTCCAGGAGCTGCGCCGCTCCTTCCTCGACGGCGACCCGCCGGAAGGCTGCCGCACGTGCTTCATCTTCATGCAGCATCAAGCGCTGGAGGACCGTGGAGCGCGCTTCTTCAAGCCGATCGACGGGTGAGGCGCGATGTCGGGCCGCTCCGATCAGGGCCGCCGCTTCAAGCACCGGCGGTCTCGTCGTTCCCTGGCCGTGAGCTCGCGGTGTCGCGCGGCGACTACTTCCACTCCGCCACGAAGAGGTTCGTCTCGCCCGGCTTCGATCCGCCGCGGTTGCTCGCGAAGACGAGCCAGCGCCCGTCGGGGCTGAACATCGGGAAGCTGTCGAAGCCCTCGTAGGTCGTGATGCGCTCGAGGTTCTTGCCGTCGACGTCGACCGCGAAGAGGTCGAACTCGCGCGCCGGCTTGCGCTTGTCGTGGTGGTTGCTCGCGAAGATCACCCGCTTGTCGTTCGGGAAGAAATACGGCGCGAAGCTCGCCTGACCGACGTTCGTCACGCGCTGCCGATCCGAGCCGTCGACGCGGATCCGCATGATGTCCATCGACTGCGGGCGCACCTTCCATTCCTGGAGGAGCTGCTTGTACGTCGCGCCCTCCTCGGCTTCCTTTCCCGGAGTGAACGCGGTCGAGCGGTAGACCAGCCACTCTCCGTCGTGGCTGAAGAACGCGCCGCCGTCGTAGCCGAGCGTGTTCGTCACTTGCCGCATGTCCGATCCGTCGAGGTCGCACGTCCAGAGGTCCAAGTCGCCCGAGCGCGTCGACGTGAACACGATCTTGTCGCCCTTCGGCGACACGGTGGCTTCGGCGTCGTAGCCCCATTCGCTCGTCAGCGCGCGCTCGCGGCCGCTCGCGAGGTCGTGGACGTAGATGTCGTACTGCGCGTGCACGGGCCACACGTAGCCCTGGCTCATGTCGACGCGCGGCGGGCAGTCGGCGTCGAACGCGTGCGTCGACGCGTAGAGCACCTCGCGATCGCCCGGCAGGAAGTGCGAGCACGTGGTCACGCCCAGGCCGTTCGAAATGCGAGTCGGCTCCGTCGAGGCGCTCCCCGATCGATCGGACGCCGCCGTCACGTAGATCTGGTCGCACGCGGCTCCGTTCGGCGTCGCTTGGAACGACAAGCGATCGCCGGCGAAGCTCCAGTAGCCTTCGGCGGCGTTCTCGACGCCCGAAGTGAGCTTCCAAAGATGCGCGAAGTGCCACTCGTCGGGCTCGATCAGATCGTCTCTCGACTCGGCTCCCGCGATCGGCGCGGGGAGGAGCGGTGCTTCGCGCCTCGGCGCAGCTCGCGCCGGCGCTTCGTCGCGCGGCGAGCTGCACGCGGCAGCGGAGAGGAGGAGCAGGGGCAGGGCGCGGCGCGAGGTCGAGCGTTGGTGCTTCAAAGCGCGGGAGAGGGTGCCGTGCAGCGCGCGCGTTCACAAGCCCGTGCCGCGCGCATCTTCGCGTCGGGCCGGCGGCCGGCGCAGCGGCACCGGGTCGTGTCCGCCCTTGCACAGCGGATTGCAGCGCAGGATGCGCCATGCGGCGTACGCGCCGCCGCGGACGACGCCGTGCTCCTCGACGGCTTCGATCGCGTACTGGCTGCACGTCGGCGAGAAACGGCACATCGCCGGCTTCAGCGGCGAGAGGAAGCGCTGGTAGAAGCGCAGCGGCGCGGTCGCGAGAGTCCTCACGAAGCTCACGTCGATCCCCCCGAGCGCCGCGCGGCCCGCTGCGCGGCTTCGCTCGCCCGTCGCAGCGCCTTGTGCGTCAGGAGGACGAGCTCGGCGCGCGCCACGTCGAGCTCGGGCACGAGCCGCGCCGCGGCCGGGATCATGATCACGTCGACTCCCGGGGGAAGCTCGGGATACGAGAGGCGGAACGCCTCGCGGAAGATGCGGCGGATCCGATTGCGCCGGACCGCCGACTTCCACACGGCGCGCCCCACCGAGAGTCCCAGGCGCGAATGCGCGAGCCCGTTCGGACGCACGACGAGGGACAGCGTCGAACCGCGCGAGCGCGCGCCCTCTTTGTACGCTCGCTCGAAGTCGCCGCGCGATCGCATGCGCATCTTGGGCTTGAATACGAGGCGAGCTCCCACGGGCGTTGTCGCTCCACCGGCGACCGCCTAGCATAGGCCGCGCGAGCTCTCGCCGAGAGTGCGCGCCCGTGACGGACGCAGGGCAGAACTGGATCGGTGCGCGCTCGCGCGGCGCGGCGAGCGGAGATGCGTACGAGCTCGCCGCGCTCGCGGAGCCCGCGCGCGCGATCGGGCGCTGGCCGCGCTCCGGAAGAGCCGACGTCTCGGCGGCGCTCGACGCGGCGCGAGAGGCCGCGCCCCTGTGGCGGCGAACGCCGCGGTCGGAACGCGCGCGCTGGCTCCGTGACGCGGCGCGGGCGCTCGTCGCCGCGCCCGATCCGGGCGGGATCATCGCCGCGCGGCTCTCGCTGGACGCGACCGAGATCGCGCCGCACCTCGACGGCGTCGCGGCGGTGCTCGAGCACGCGATCGTCGGGGAGGTGGTGGAGCCTGCGACTCCGTCCGTCGCCGTGCACGCTCCGCACTGGAGCGAGATCCTGCGCGAGCCGGCGCGTCGCGTGTTCTCCGCGCTGATCGCGGGACGCACCGTCGTCCTGCTCTCCGATCCGCGCCTGCCGATGGCGGCCGATGCGATCGCGGGCGCGCTCGCACGATCGGAGCTGCCGCCCGGCGCGTGGTCGCTGCTCCACGACGACGGGGCGACGTGCCTGCGCGAGCTCCTCGCGGCGCCCGATGTCGACGCGCTCTCTGCGTCCGGTCCGCGGTCGGAGCTCGGGCGCCTGGCGCGAGACGCGGGTTCGGAGCGCGCGCTCGACCTCGTCGTCCTCTCGAACGCGAGCCACGTCGTCGCACAAGGCGACGACCCGTCGTCGTCGGCCGCGCACGTGCTGGCGGGCGCGTTCGGACGCTCGCGTGCGCTCTCCGGGCAAGCGCCCGGCCAGATCGGCCGCGTGCTCTGCCACGAGCGCGTGTTCTCGCGGTTCACCGCGGCGCTGCTCGCGGCCCTGGACACCGATCGCGACGTGGGGATGCCCGTCCCGCCGATCGATGCTCGCGCCTTGGCGTACGCCGATCGAGTCCGGGACCTCGGGATCGACGAGGGCGCGACGCTGCTCCATCCGCGCTCGTTCGAAGTCCCCCGAGCGATCGTGTTCACGAACGTGGATCCGTTCTCGCGGCTCGCCGCGCTCTCGCGTCCCGCGCCGTGCCTGCGCCTGATGCGCGTGTCGAGCGATGCGGCGGGCGCGGCCCTGGCGCAGAGCTTCGATGCGCCGCCCTCCGTGGAACTTCTTTCGGCCTCGAGCGACCCGGACGGCGACTT
>CAZQHA010000333.1:0-5171 GCA_964592795.1 uncultured Planctomycetaceae bacterium
CGCGCGAAGGAGCTCGCGCCGGCGACCGGATCGCAGGGCATCGGCGTCCCGTGGATGATCCCGATCCCGGCGCCGGGCGATGCGCTGCGCCGCGCCGCGCACAAGTCGATCGTGCTCCGTCGCAAGCTCGCGTTGAGCGTCAAGCCCGTGCACGCCGTCGGGGGCCACGTGGACGGCGACGCACGCCCCGAGGTCGAGCTGCTCGAGCGGCGCATCGCGAAGCTCGTCGCGCAGCTCACCGAGACCGAGGAGAAGCTCGTGCGGATCAGCCGCATGAAGGACGTCGATCCGGGGCTCGCGTCGATCTACCGGGAAGCCCAAGGGATCGACGCCGCGGATCGCGCGCGCGCGCACAAGACGGCGTTGCTCGAGAAGATCTTCGTGGCGAACCAGGAGCTGCAGCAAGCGATCGCGCGTCACAAGCGCGACCCGCAAGGCGGCGGCTTCCGGATGGCGACCTCCGGCGACGCGTGAGCGCGCGGGTCAGCGAGCGCTGACGACCGCGCGCGAGCGCAATCCGCGCAGCGCGGCGCGCATCGTGAGCACGGCGCCGAACGGCAGGTCGTCGACGAGGTAGCGGCGCACGAGACGCCCGGGCTCCTGCACCATGCGGTGCGCCCATTCGAGCCCGAGGCCGCGCAGCCACACCGGAGCGCGGCTCACCCGGCCGGCCACGAAGCTGAAGCTGATGCCGCAGCCCAACCACCACGCGTTCGGGAGCGACGGACGCAAGCGCAGGATCAGCTTCTCTTGCTTCGGAAAACCGAGCGCGACGAAGACGATGTCCGGTCGCGCGGCGCTGACGCCGGCGGCCAGCTCGGCGATGCGCTGCGGCTCGCGCTCGAATCCCGGCTCGGGGCACGCGGTGCCCACGATCTCGAGCTTCGTGAACCGCGATCGCAGTCGCTCCGCCGCCTCATCGGCGGTGCCAGGATCGCCTCCCAAGAGATAGACGGATCGACCGTGCTCCGCGGCCTCGCGCGACAGGCTCCAGATGAGATCCGAGCCGGCGACGCGCTCGGGAAGCGGCGTCTTCTGCAGTCGCGACGCCCACACGAGCGGCATTCCATCCGCGACCGCGAGATCCGCGCGGCTGTAGGACTCGCGCAACGAGCGGTCGCGCACGAGCGTGCGCAGCTGGTCGAGGTTCGGCGTGACGATCCATCCGCCGCGGCCGCACGCCAGCGCGTCGAACACGTGGTCCACGCATTCGTACTCGCGGACCGCGTTGAGACGAACACCTTCGAGGTCGATCGCGGGCGGGTAGCCGCGGACGCGCGCGGGAGACGCCGCCGGTGCGAGCGGCAGCGCATGCGTGCGGGGGATCGGGTAAGCAGTCATCGCTGTAGTCGGTGGCCCCTGCGTCGGTTCCATCGACTAGGCGCCGTGGATCAGCGATGCAATTCGGCGAGAACACCCTCCGCCCGGCTCGGATTCAGGTAACCGCTCACCGGGCGAGCTGTGCGCCCGTGTTCAGCGCGTCGAGTCGCTCCGTCGCCTTCCGTTTTCCACGGAGCAACGCGTCGTGTTGATACCGCCGCAGGAACGCTCGGAACCGCGCGTCGTCGTATCGCGGCCGGCGCGTGATCATGCTCGTCGCGTACCCGAGCCACATCGCCAGACTCCCGACGACGCGCGGCCGCTCGAAGACTCGATAGAGCGCGCTCGCGGTCATGTACGCGAGGCTCGTCCCCATGAACCACTGGCCGCGTCCGTGGCGCATGCGGCCGCGCCATAGCCCGTGCTCGCTCGATCCCATCGGGCGCAGGTGCACGAAGCGCAGGTCCGGCTCGTCGAAGCTCTTCGCCGACCAGCCGAGCATGCGGCAGCGGTGACAGTCGATGCCGTCCCACATCACCTCGCGCACGAACCCGCCGATCTCCGCGAAGCATCGCGTGCGGTAGAACTTCGTCATCCCGACCGACATCTCGTCGCCGGCGAGCTCCCGAACGGACCGGCCGCCGACCGGCGGCGCGTACGGCTTGCCGCTGCACGTGCCGAGGCGCGGCTCGGCCTCCATGCGCTCGATCAGTGTTTCGAAGTAGCGCGGCGGGAGCTCGAGATCCAAGTCGAGCTTGCACAAGTACTCGAACCGGCGCGGATCGACGGTGCGGTAGCCGGCGTAGAACGCCTCGATCACGCCCGGCCCGACGCTCCGACGGCCGCGGTCGTCGCGCCGGACGACGCGCAGGAACGGCAGTCGCGCCGAGTACTCGGCGAGGATCTGCGGCGTCTCATCGGTCGATCCGTCGTCGACGACGATCCACGAGGCCGGCAGCAGCGTCTGCCGAGCGACGCTTTCGAGCGTGCGTCGCATGTACCGCGCCTCGTCGCGGCAGGGGCTGACGATCAGGTACTCTCGACTCGGCGCCACGACATCGCCTCGGCCTGCGGACCGTTCTTTACTCCGACCGCGGCGAGCGTCCAACGCACACGCGACCCGAGCCACTCCTCCTGCGTGTTCGTGCGCGCGAACTCGAGCGCGCGCTCGGCCAGCGGCACGAGCTCGTCCGGGTGCTGCGCGTAGTGGACGAGCCGCCGCGCCATCGACTCCGACGACGGCCAGCGCACGGTGTCGACGGCGCCGCTCGCCTCGAGATCCGAGTAGTACTCGGTATCGAATGCGAGGATCGGAATGCCGCACGCCAGCGCGTCGAGCGCGCTCCGCGGCGTGTCCTCGATCATGGGCGCGGCGACGAGCAAGTGCATGGGATAGAGCGCCCGGAAGAGCTCCGGCCCGAACGGCAACGCGCCGCGGAACGTCACCGCGTCGTCCACGCAGAGCTGCGCTGCGAGCCGGCGCAGCGCAGCCTCCTCCTCGCCCGCGCCGATGATCGTGAAGTGCAAAGGGGCCGTCGTCATGCGGCGCGCCCGCGCCACGGCCTCGATGCAACGGTCGATGCCCTTGCTCGCCGTCAAGCGGCCGAAGTAGACGACGCGCAGCGGGGTACCGCGCTCTCGGAGATCTTGGACCTTGCTCGCGAACGCTTCCGCGGGGATCAGGTGTTCTGTCGAGTAGGCGGAGTCGAGGAAGTACTTCACGTGCTCGCGTCCGCGGCCGAAGTCGCGGTGCATGCGGCGCCCCTTGAGCAGCACCAGCGAGCAGTGGCTCGACGCGAGCTCGAGCTGCAGGTTTCGCAACGGGTCGTACAAACCTCGATTGATCAGCAGGTTGGCGCGGTTCCAACGGCCGGTGGCGTAGTTCATCCGCGCTTCCTCGCGCAGATCCATGTCGACGACGCAGATCGTCTTCTTGCGCATCAGCTTCGCGAGCGCCAGGGCGGCGAGCTCGATCGGCCGGAAGAGGTTGTGCGAGGTGCCCGAATGGACGACGTCGGCGCGGCGGACCTCGCGCCACAGGCGCCTGAACACCGGGACGAACTCGCGCGTCCAGAACGAGAGGCGACTGCCGCCCGCGCGGTGCAGCTCGACCCAACGGATGCCTTCGCGTTGCTCGTCGATGCGGCCGAGGTGCTCGCGGTCGCGGTCGAACCGCGCGCGAGGCATCGACGGAGATGCGACCGTGATCCCGGTGAACGTCGGCGAAAGCATGCGCCGCAGCATGCGCAAGTGCTCGCAGAACGCGCTCTCCGTCGCGACGACCGTGTCCGCCGCGCGGTGGAACGGAACCGGCAAGACGATCAGGTATTCGATGGGGGAGCCTCTCTCCGCGGCGCGGAAGTCGCGACCTCTTAGCACACGCGATCGACTTCACACGCGACGCGTCGCGTGTTCGCGAATTGATTACGCGAATCCACCGATTGTGAGCGCGCGCGAATCCACCATGCTTATTCAGTGGAAGCGAGGAGAGGAGTCGCAGAGCACTGCGCGTTCGCGGTGATGCAACCGAGCATCGCGTCGGCCGCGTTCTTGCAAGAGAGTTGGAGATGGGCACGTCACGATTCTCTTGCTGGTTGATCGGAGCCGACTCCCTGGTCGCGGAGTGCGGGGACATCCTGCTGCGCGGCGGGCACGACGTGCACGGCGTGGCGACGTCGGCGCCGCGCATCGCGGAGTGGGCGCGCTCGCGCTCGCTGCGCACGATCCGCACCGAGCTGGACGAGCTGCACGAAGGGCTCGCGAGCCGTCCGTTCGACCATCTGTTCGCGGTCACGCACCTCGCGATCCTGCCCGACACGATCCTCGCGCTGCCCCAGCGCGGAGCGATCAACTTCCACGACGGACCGCTGCCGGATTACGCCGGGCTCAACGCTCCCGCGTGGGCGCTGATGCACGGCGAGACCCGTTTCGGCATCACGTGGCACCGGTTGACCTCGAAGGTCGACTCGGGGGACATCCTGAAGCAGCGTTTCTTCGACGTCGCTCCCGACGAGACGTCGTTCAGTCTCAACGCGAAGTGCTTCAGCGCGGCGATCGACTCCTTCGCGGCGCTCGTCGACGAGCTCGCCGCCGGTGCCACGCAGCCGAAGCCGCAGGATCCGCGCCGCCGGCGATACTTCGGCCGGAACGAGCGGCCGCCCGCGGCGGGGGTGATCGACTGGGCGCGGTCCGCGGCCGAGATCGAGTCGTTCGTCCGTGCGTTGGACTTCGGGCGCTATCCGAATCGACTGGGCGTACCCAAGCTGTACCGCGGCGCGCGCGCCCTCGTCCTGCGCCGCGCCGAAGTCCGCGACACGAGCACGTCCGACGCGCCGGGAACGGTGCTCGCCGTCGACGAGAGCGCGATCGTCATCGCGACCGGTCGCGGGTCGATCGCCGCGGTCGAGCTCTCCGATCTCGCGGGTCAGAAGGTCAGCGTGCCGGATGCGGCGCAACAGCTCGGACTCGCGCCGGGAGACGTGCTCGGATCGCTGTCGCCGGAGCGTGCGCGCGAGCTCTCGGAGCTCGATCGACGCATGAGCCGGCACGAGTCGCACTGGGTCGAACGGCTCGCGGCGCTCGATCCCGTCACGATGCCGGTCGCGCTCGGCACCGCTGCGCGGAGCGCGAAGTCGATCGACGTGCCGCTCCCGGCCGCGCTCGACTCGGTTTCCGGCGAGCGCTTCTCGACGGTGATCGCAGCGTGCGCGTGCGCGTACCTCGCGCGCATCGGGCGGCGGCGGTCGTTCGACATCGGGGTGGCGGACCCGGCGCTGGCTCCTCACGAGGAGCTGTCGACCTGGGTCGCACCCAGCGTTCCCTTGCGCGTCCGCGTCGACCCCGCGGAGTCG
>CAZQHA010000334.1:0-5154 GCA_964592795.1 uncultured Planctomycetaceae bacterium
TGTACGCGCGCAGGTTCTCCTCGAGCGGGTTGAACCGCGCGACGTAGTAGTTCTTCGCGTCGCGCGCGCGCCAGACGAGGCCGCCGCCCTGGTCGTCCTCGCCTTCGACGGAGCGGAACTGGACCGAGACCTCGAGGTCGGCGGAATCCTCGTGGGGACCGAGCAGCACGTTGAACTCGCTCGTGTCGGAGACCTTCGTCTGCGCGAGCGCGCGCTTGGGGCTCGGCGCGTTCGCGTCCTCGACGATCGACCACTCGCCCGAGACGGGCGTGAAGCCCGCCGGCAGCGTGCGATCCTCGAACTTGAACACGCGCACGACGGCGCGCAGCGAAGATCGGTCGCTGCTCGTGCGGCTCTCCGCCGACGCCGGATCGTCCTTCGAGGTGCTGCATGCCGCGGCGAACGCGGCGACCAGGATCGTGACGGCTCTCGACACGCGCCTCAGAGAGTAGCGCGCGCGCGGGCCTTCTGGGTCAGCGGATTCGGCGCGAAGGCTGCGCCGGTGTCCGAGCCGCGGTCGCCCGGCCCGGCGCGCGCGTCGGGCTGGGGGACCGGAGGCGCGGCTTGCGGCGGTCTTCCGGTCGCGCCCACGGCTCGCTGACGAGGAGGTCGGGCTCGGCCGCCTTCTGGCGGCGGATCTCCTCGAGCTTGCTCGGCGGCGGCGGCGATCCGAGGAGCCCCCCTTCCTCGAGCAGCGCGACGTTGAAGTCGTGCCAGAGCATCTTCGCGATCCGCCACCACCACGGCGCGGTGACGAGCAAGATGCCGAATTTGACCAGCTCGGAGTCCATCGATCGAACCCGCGGCTACGACGCGCGGCGCTCGCCCTCGTTCATGGGATACGGACGCGTCTCCTTGCAGCGCGCGCACTCGAGCCAGAAGCGCGGCTCGCCGCTGGCGGTCATGTCGAGCTCGGACTGATTCTTCGCGGTCGTCCAGCGCACCTTCGGGTTCTCCGATCGGTGGACCCAGGTATGGCCGAGGAGGCGGCAGAAGAGGTTCATGCGGAGGCTGGATCGGTTCCCTGTCCCGTTCGAGTGGAGTGCGCTCCTGGTTGTATGCGCTCGGACCCGCGCCGACAACACGGTGGATGCATCCCGGGGCCCCGCGCATGATGGACCGCCGCATGAAGGGCAAGGCCGAGCGCCTCCGGCGGCGCCGCAAACGCTTCCACAAGCGAACACCGGCGGGTGCGTCGCCCGGCACGCTGATCGCGGATCCCGCGGCGCCGCGGCCGAGGCTCTCGGTGCTCGCGTACGGGCCGGGCGAGGTCGTCGACCGCGCCATCGACGATCCCGAATCCGTCCGACCGCTGCTCGGGAAGCATCCCGTGGTCTGGCTCAACGTCGACGGCCTGGGCGACGCGGACACGATCCGCGCGGTCGGCAAGATCTTCGGGCTGCACCCGCTCGCGCTCGAGGACGTGATCAACGTCACGCAGCGGCCGAAGGTCGAGAACTACGGCGAGCACCAGTACCTCGTCGCGCGCATGGTGGAGTGGGTCGACCACCTGGAGACCGACCAGCTCAGCCTCTTCCTCGGCAAGAACTACGTCGTCACGTTCCAGGAGAAGACCGGCGATCCCTTCGGGCCGGTGCGCGCGCGCATCTGCAACGGCAAGGGGAGCATCCGCTCGCGCGGGCCGGACTACCTCGCGTACGCGCTGGTCGACGCGACGATCGACGAGTTCTTTCCCGTGCTCGAGAAGTGCGGCGAGCGGCTCGAGGCGCTCGAGGACCAGATCCTCACCCGGCCGCGTCCGGAGCACATCCCCGACGTGCACGAGATCAAGCGCGACCTCCTCGTGCTGCGCCGGGCGATCTGGCCGATGCGCGAGACGCTCGCGACCCTCCTGCGCGACGAGGGTCGCCTGATCCACCCGGAGACGCGCGTCTACATCAACGATTGCTACGACCACACGGTCCAGCTCATGGACCTGATCGAGACGTACCGCGAGATCTCGTCGAGCCTCGTCGAGATGTACCTGTCGAGCCTGTCCAACCGGCTGAACGAGGTGATGAAGGTGCTCACGATGATCGCGACCATCTTCATCCCGCTGACGTTCATCGTGGGCGTGTACGGGATGAACTTCGATCCGGACGCGTCGCGCTGGAACATGCCCGAGCTGCGCTGGGAGTACGGCTACGTGGCCTGCCTCGCGCTGATGACCGCGGTCACGCTCGCGCTCCTCGTCTACTTCCGGCGCCGCGGTTGGATCGGCAAGGCGGCGCGCCTGCGACCGGAACCTCCGGCTGCTCCCGCTCGTCCAAGCGATCGATGACCGAGCGTTCGCGCGAGGAGCCGAAGCGCCGCCCGCGCGAGCTGGAGCGGATCCTGTCGAAGGCCGGCGCGTGCTCTCGCAAGCAGGCGCGAGCGTGGATCGAGTCCGGGCGCGTCACGGTGAACGGCGTCCCGATCGTCGATCCCGACGCGTGGTTCGACCCGCACCACGATCGCGTCGAGCTCGACGGCAAGCGGCTCGCGCTCGAGAGCACGATGTACGTCGCGCTGCACAAGCCGCGCGGCTTCTTGACGACGCGCAGCGATCCGCAGAAGCGCGCGACCGTGTACGACCTGCTCCAGGACCTGGGGGCGTGGGTGGTGCCCGTCGGCCGGCTCGACGCGGAGACGAGCGGCCTCCTGCTCTTCACGAACGACACGCAGTTCGCGGACCACGTGACGAACCCGCGCTCGCACGTCGACAAGGTCTACCGCGTCGAGGCGACGCCGCGCCTCTCGGACCGCTCGCTCGCGACGCTCGAGAGCGGTGTCGTCCTGCGCGACGGGAAGACGCTGCCCGCGAAGGTCGGTCGGATCGTGCACCGCGGACCGTCGACGGTGTTCGACCTTTCGATCCGCGAAGGGCGGAACCGTCAGGTCCGCCGCATGGTGCACGAGGTCGGCAGCAAGGTGACCCATCTCGCGCGCCTCTCGATCGGTCCGATCGAGCTCGGCGATCTCGCGAGCGGCGCGTTCCGGCATCTGACGGCGCGCGAGGTGCGCCTGGTGTACGGCGAGCGCTCAGGAGTACGCGGCGCGCGGCGCGACCGTTCGGCGAGCTGATTCGACCGGCAGCGGCCGGCCGATGGCGTCGAATGCGTCGACGGGAGAGCGCGCGGCCGGGCTCTCCTTGTACTCGCCCACGAACAGCGACCAAAGCATGCGGTCGCCGACGGTCCCGTCCGGCCGCGGCATGCGCTCGCGCAGCGTCGCGTCGTGGCGGAAGCCGAGCTTGCGCGCCACCGCCTGGCTGCGGACGTTCTCGGGATCGCAGTGGATCTCGACGCGCTCGAGGCGCTCGATCTCGAACGCGACGCGGACGAGCGCCGCCGCGGCTTCGGTCGCCAGGCCGCGACCGGTGCGCCCGTGCGCGACCCAGTAGCCGATCTCGCGCCACTCGCCGATGCCGCGCGGGCTGCGCGAGTGCAGCCCGCATCCGCCGAGCACCTCGTCCTCGTGCTCGTCGAAGATCCCGTACACGAGATCCTGTCCAAGGTCGAACTTACCGCGGAACTGACGCAGGAGCTCGACCTTCGCGTCGAGCGACTGAGGCTCCGAGCGCGCCCACGCGAGCCACGGGAGGAGGTGGGAGAGGCTCTTGTCGACCGCCGCCTTGAGCGGCGCCGCGTCGCGCGGCTCGAAGCAGCGCAGCACGAGGCGCTCGGTCACGATGCGGTACGCGGGGCCGGTGGGTTCGCCGAGCATGCGGGGGAGACGGCGGGAGGATAGCACCGCGGAGATCGCCGAACTTTCTCGGGGTTTCCCTTCCACACCGTCGCCGCCTCGTCACTGGCCGGGCGGAATTCCCGATACCCCCCCGAACCGATGGAGACCGCCATGCGCTCATTGCTACTCGCCAAGACCGCGGCCCTGACCCTCACCGCCCTGGTGAGCCTCGCCGGCCAGAGTCGCGCCCAGATCTGCAACATCCCCGACGGCCTCGACCCCGTATCCGCGTGCGGCTTCGGACCGATGGTCCAGCTCCACCAGCAGGCGTTCAAGCAGCAGAGCCTGGGCATCTGCTGGCGCGACTGCGGCGTGGACGCCACGGCGCCGTACATCGGCCAGTGGTCCGGCCTCGCGCCGATCCTCTCGGGATTGCCGCCGGCGATGTCGTGCGCGTGGTACTCGACGAGCTTGACGCTCTACCAGGGCAACACGATCCGTTGGACCGGTCGGTTCTTCGCCGCGTACTCGCGCACGTGGATGGAAGTCGACAACGCCGGCGCGCCGATGCAAGTGTGGCGCTACCTCGTCAACGGCGACATGCAGCCGATCACGGCCGCACCCGGTCCGTGCGCACCGCCGCCGTGCGCCGCCGCGTTCGGCAACTTCGTCCGCTTCACCGGCTACATCGACTACGCGCAGCCGTGCGGCGGTTCGACCGCGCCGGTGACGCAGGCGTGGATGGTCACGCACGGCTGTGACTCGATCGACCACCAGATCGGCTATCCGCGCGGCGGCGTGTTCCACCCCGACCGCCTCTACACGTTCGTCGGCCCGTCGGCCGGATTCGCCGTCGGCGCGGGCGGCGCGGTCGAAGTCGGCGGGACGCCGTTCGAAGCCATCCGTCGCTGGGACGCGATCACGATGCCGGCGCGCTGCAACTTCGAGGAGCGCCTGCTCAACGCGAACTTCAATCCGCTGACCTTCCTCTGCATGTGCGGCGTCGGCCCGGCGCTGTGGTGGGAGGCGAACCTGACCGCCCTGGGCTCGCTCGGCACGACGATCACGCCGTATCCCGGCAGCCACCCGTTCCGCTCGTTCCCGATCGGCACGTGGACGAACCCGGCCGTGTTCCCCGGCGTCGAGCAACTGCGCTACACCACGAACGACCTCCAGTACCAGGAGTGCACCGGCAATCCGCCGCGGCAGGAGTACTACTTCGGAGTGACGACGGCGGGCGGATTCCAAGCCTTCCAAGTCGGTCCGGTGCCGCCGAACCCGCTGCCCCTCATGTTCATCGACCAGGGGAACTCGGTGCTCCTCCCGGGCGGCTTCCCCACGCGCAATCGGACGTACCGCACGGATCACATCCTGAACCTGAACCTCTGAGACTTTCGCCTCATCCGACACTGTCCTGAAGGGCGACCGGTGATCCAACCACCGGTCGCCCGCGTTCGTCGGCACGTTGCGCGGCGCGCGTCCTGCGCG
>CAZQHA010000335.1:0-5150 GCA_964592795.1 uncultured Planctomycetaceae bacterium
CGCGCTGCGGGTCGCCTTGTGCTGGCCCGCGAAGCGCGCGCCGTCGTCCGACAGGTCGAACCAGCCGGTGCCCTCCGCCGCGGTCGACTTGTACTTGAAGGTGAATCGACGGCCTTCCACGCGTCCGTCGAGCACCGTCGTGATGCCTTGCGGCATGTACGCGCCCACCACGCGATCCTCCGTCTCGCGCAGGCTCAGGATGCCGTGCGTCGTCGACCAGGTTCCGCTGAATCCGGTGCGCGCCGACCGCGCGACGGCCGTGGCCCCCGACGCGGAAGCACGCGCGCGGACCTCGGCGAGTCGCGTGCGATGCCCGTCGAGCCCGTCGACGAGCGCGCGCGCCTTGCGCAGCCAGTCCTCGTACGCGGGAATGCGCGCGGGCTCGATCGGCCAGAGCGCGTCCGCTTCGTTCGACAGGTCCTGGAGGTCTTGGATCGCGGAGAGGCGCAGCACGTCTTCGGCCTTGCGGCGCGCGAGGGCTTCGTTCTGGAGCGCGACCTCGCGCGCCGCGCCGAGCTCGACGTTCTTCTGCTCGGCGTCGCGCGCGCGGCCCGCTTGGACGTACAGCACGGCCCCCAGGCCGATCAGCGCGACGAGGACGGCCGCTGCGCTCGCGATCGCGAGCGCTCGGTTGCGCGCGATCCACTTGCGCGCCTCGGCGATCGCTCCGGTGGCGTGCGCCGCGACGACGCGGTTCTCGAGGAACGCGCGCAGGTCCTCCGCCATCTCGAGCGTGTCCGCGTAGCGCATCTTCGCGTCGCGGTGCATCGCCTTCTCGGTGATCGCGACGAGCTCCTCGGGGACCGCCGGGTCGATCTCGGCGAGGCGCTTGGGCGGACCTTGGAGCACCATCGCGAGCACGGTGTGGCTCGAGAGCTTCGCGCCGGAGGCGATGTACGGCATCTCGCCCGAGAGCAGCTCGTAGAGCAGCGCCCCCACCGAGTACACGTCCGAGCGCGGACCGAGCTCGGTGATGCGTCCTTGCGCCTGCTCCGGCGACATGTAGCACGGCGTGCCGACGACGTCGCCGTCCATCGTCACGAGCGGCGAGCCCGACGAGTCCTCGCGCTCCTTCCGGCGCTCCGTGCGGATCGAGCGCGCGGCGTCGACCTCGGCGCGCAAACGCACGTCGTGGCTGTCGCGACGACCGAGCGATCGCGCGAGGCCCCAATCCATCACGTACACCTCGCCGAACTCGCCGACCATGACGTTGGCCGGCTTGAGGTCGCGGTGGATGACGCCCTTCGAGTGCGCGTACGCGACGGCTTCGCACACCTTGAGGATCACCGTGAGCGCGCGCGTCCGATTCCAGCCGTCGCTCCCTTTCCGAACGAGCGGCAGGATCTCGCGCAGCTCGCGGCCCTTCACGAGCTTCATCGTGAAGTACAGGCGGCCCTCCGAGTCGATGCCGAGCTCGTGGACCGGCACGATGCCGGGGTGGTCGAGCTGGCCCGTGATCTGGGCTTCCTCGAGGAAGCGCGCGAGGTAGCGGCCCTGCGATTCCGACAGCTCGTCGAGACGGCGCGAGTCGGCCTCGCCGAGCACGACCTTCATCGCGAGATCGCGCCCGAGGTCGTCGTCGTGCACGCGCAGGATCTGGCCCATCCCCCCGCGCGCGAGCTCGCCCTCGACGCGGTAGCGCGTGCCGCGCACGCCGCCGCCCGCGAGACGGCGCAGGAGCTCGCTCGACGGCCCCGAGGGTGTGGACGGGGGACGATCGCCGGTGGGTTTCGAAGACTGGGGATGGGCCGGTTGATCGGAGCTGTGCATCGGGACCCAGCCGGCGCGGATTGTTGCCCGCTCGCCGCGCCGGCACAAGCAAGCCCGGCGTAAGCGATCGCGGCGGATCGCGCGGCCGCGAGAGCTTCGCGCGCTTGCGCAATCGGATCGTAAGCACGCGCGGTGAGGAAGCGGCTCGCGAGGGACTCGCCGTCATTGGCTTCCAGCGTCTCGACGACCGTGGTCGTGAAGCACGACTCGTCGGAGGTAGACTTCCAGTCGCATGATTCGATCGCGCGTGGAGCGGCTGATCGGCGCCTGTACCGCGGACGGGCAGCGGACGTTCTTCGACCCGGCGGACTTTCCGTGGATCGCGGAGCTCGAGGCCGGCGCGAGCGCGATCCGCGCGGAGCTGGACGCCCTGCTGGTCCACCGCGATCGGATCCCGAACTTCCAGGAGATCTCCGCCGATCAGGCGCGGCTGACCGACGGCGATCAATGGAAGACGTTCTTCCTGTACGGCTTCGGGCACAAGATCGACGCCAACTGCGCCCGCTGTCCGCGGACGACCGAGCTCCTCGCGTGCATCCCGGACATGAAGACGGCGATGTTCTCGATCCTGGCGCCGCGCAAGCACATCCCGGAGCACCGCGGCGTCTACAAGGGCATCCTGCGCTACCACCTCGGGCTCGTGATCCCCGAGCCGGAGGAGCAGTGCCGCATCCGCGTCGGCGGCGACGTGCGCTCGTGGAGCTTCGGTCGGAGCCTGGTGTTCGACGACAGCCACCCGCACGAAGCGTGGAACGACTCCGACCAGCACCGCGTCGTCTTGTTCGTCGACTTCCTGCGCCCGCTGCCGCTGCCGCTCGCTCTCCTCAACCGCTGGATGGTCTGGAGGATCTCGAAGACGCCCTTCGTGCTCGACGCGATCCGGGCCGCGCGCGAGAACCGTCCGGTCGCCGATTATTGACGTTGCGCGCGCCGGCGGCGCCGCTTGTTCACGAGCCCGTCGTCGTCCCCGCGCTCCGCACGATCCAGTCGATGATCTGCGGGTACGTGTAGCCCGCGCGAGCCGCCGCCAGCGCGAACCCCGCGTCCGGCGACAGATCAGGGTTCGCGTTGATGTCGATCACGAACGGCCGGTTCGACGCGTCGAGGCGCACGTCGACGCGGCCGTAGCCCGACAAGCCGAGCTCGCGAAACGCCGCGCGCGCGACGTCCTGGATGCGCCGCTCTTCCGCCGCGCCCAGGCCGCGCGCCGCGACGACCTTCGTCACCGCCCAGTCGCGACTCGTCTCGATCCACTTGCCCGCGTACGAGACGATGTGCGGCATGTCCGGATCGAACTCCGAGTAGTCGATCTCCGACAAGGGCAGCACTTCCAGGCCGCTCGGCGTCGCGATCAAGCCGACGTTGATCTCGCGCCCCGCGACGAACTCCTCGGCGAGCGCCGGCTGCGCGTAGTGCTCGATGACGTACCGGGCGCGGGCGCGCAGCGAGCCTTCGTCGCGCACGACGCTGTCGGACGAGATGCCGTGGCTGGCGTCCTCGCGCGAGGGCTTGACGATCGCCGGGAGCGGCAAGTCGCCGAGCGGCTCGTCGCCGCGCGCGAGCACCCGATGGCGCGGGACGGGGATCCCCCGAGCGGCGAGCAACGCCTGCGCGATCGGCTTCTCGAGGCACAGCGTCATCGCGCGTGGAGGCGATCCGGTGTAGCGCAAGCCGCGCAGCTCGCAGAGCCACGCGAACGCCGGCTCGGAGCGCGCGTCGCCGCCGATCGCCTCGACCAAGTTGAACACGACGGCCTCGGGGAGCGCGTCCACGAGCCGCGACGCGAGGCGGCGGTCCGACGGGAGCGCGCACACCTCCACCGAGTGGCCGCGATCGCGCAGCGCCGCGGCGACGGCCTGGGCGCGCGCGACGACGCGCAGCACGGCGAGCGCGTCGGGCGCGGCGCCGCAAGCGAGCGCCCCGACGTAGTTGAAGACGCCCTCAACGCGAGTAATCGCGCGAAGAGTCGCGTCGAAGCCTCGGCGACGATCGAGTGGACGAGGTCCTCGTACGAGCGATCCAGGCGCTGCCACAGGAGCGCCAGATCGCTCCAACCCGGCGCGATGCCGGGGAGCGGGTTGGCCTCGATGAACTTGGGCTCGCCGTCGCGGCCCGTGCGGACGTCGATGCGCGCGATGTCGCGGCACCCGAGCGCGCGGTACGCGCCGAGCGCGACCGCTTCGATCGAGGCGATCTCGCGCGGCGAGCGCCGGGGCGGGACCGCGTACTCCATCTCCGATTGCCAGTCGTCGCTGCGATTGATCTCGAGCGAGTACACGAAATCCGCCGGAGCGACTTTCTTCGGAACGATCTCCATCGCGGCGACCACGCGCGCGCTTTCGCCGCTGCCGAGGATCGCGACCGTGAACTCGGGCCCGGAGCAGAACTCCTCGACGAGGACCGGCTCGCCGTAGTCGGCGAGGAGTTTCTCCGCGCGCTCGCGCAGCATCGCCGCGTTCGCGATCTTCGAGTGGCGGCGAATGCCCATGCTCGAGCCTTCGAACAAGGGCTTCGCGAACAGCGGGTACTCGAGGGACACCGCGTCGACGTCGCGCGGACACTCGACGACCGCGAAGCGCGGGGTCGGAACGCCGAAGCTCTCCGCGACGCGCTTGGCCAGCCCCTTGTCGAGCGACAGCGCCATCGTCAACGGATCCGAGTGCGTGTACGCGATGCCGAGCATCTCGCACACCGCGGGGACGTGCGCCTCGCGCGAGCGCGAGCCGCGCCCCTCGGCGATGTTGAACACGAGATCGGGCGGCGTCTCGAGGACCGAGGTCACGAAGCTCCGGCCTCCGCGCAGGCGCAGCACCGTGTGACCGCGCGCGGCGAGCGCGCGCTCGATCGCTTCGACCGTCACCGGCGAGTCGTACTCCTCGAGCGCGTCCTCGGGGCCCGAGCGCCCGGCGGCGTCGAAGTCCGATTTGAGGTCGTACGCGATTCCGATCTTCATCGAGATGCGAGCCGGCGGGCGCGGGACTCTATCGCGCGTGCCGCTCCGCGGCCAGGGACCGCGGCGCGGGATACCTCGCCCTCCGCCGCGCTGCTATCCTTCTTCGGATGCGAGCGGGTGACACGAACGGCGAGTACGACGTGGCGATCATCGGCGGCGGGCCGGGCGGCTCGACGACCGGCGCGATGCTGCGCCGGTACGACCAGAAGCTGAAGGTCCTGATCCTCGAGCGCGAGACGTTTCCCCGCGAGCACATCGGCGAGAGCTTGCTCCCCCCGATCGGCCGCGTGCTCCACGAGATGGGCGTGTGGGACAAGGTCGAGGCGGCGGGCTTCGTCATCAAGCTCGGCGCGACGTTCACGTGGGGCAAGACCACGGAGCCGTGGGTGTTCGGGTTCATCCCCTTCGACGAGGTCCGCGACGATCC